>CAZMEG010000085.1:0-10152 GCA_964565205.1 uncultured Cytophagia bacterium | reverse complement strand
CTGGAGAAAATGAAGAAGTTCTGGATGTGGATGTTTTACTGGAAGACAATTTAACCAGGACCGTAAAAAAAATTACCCGTGTGCCAGGGATAGACATAAAATTACCGGGTCAGGCTTCGGTGGGGGTCTCTTCCAGATGGAAAAACTATGTAGCCTCCATTGTCTTTACCCGATACTTCCATGACCTTGGCTATCATCTCACGTATGAACAATTCGATAGCCTTAATGTTCTTATCAAAGGCGGAGAAATTAACCAGGGAATCAGGTTGAAAAACGCCATTAAACTGGGCATTGGTGTAGAACAGCTCATTCTGGGCTTAGGGGTGATTTTTGGTGAAACATTTCGCCAGGAAACTGTGCTGGGTCGTACAGTACCAAAAGAGGATAAGCCAACCACATTTTTTGTACCATTATTTTCTTTAGGTGGCGGGTTTAAATTTAAATCACGACTGCGTTTTGATTATGTAGTAAGCCCTTATCATTCATCCTTTTTCAGATTCTCAACATCTTATCAATTGTGAAAGTCAGGCAACTCATGGGTAATTTTTCGCATTGCTGCGAAAACTTTTTGCCTTACCGAATTTATGGTTTGGTTGCTGGATGTATTTTCACTTTACTGACAAGCCTGCCCGTTATAGCCCAGGATTTCAACAAGCCACCTTTTCGTTTTCCTCAAAAAAATTTAAACGTTGCTGTTCTTGAGAGTCAGGAAAATTTAGATGCAGCCATTGTTCTCACAGCTTTGCCCCGGGGGTTCTTCCTGGACGGCGACATAAAAGACCACTTTTTAATTAAGTGGCAACCGCAAATTCCAGCAACATTGCGTTACAGTACCATCCCTGGCGGCGGTATCCTGGCCAATTATCCCAACGAAATCAAGGCACACGGCAGTGGTCAACTATTACTTAATCCAGCAAAAGAGGGTTTAAGAACCGGCATTTACTACTGCATACTGGTTTCTGATGAAAATCCAGAAGCCACCTCAGTTGAATTTATTATTGTGGTCCAGGCCAATGCCGTACCGGTAATAATCAGCCCGGTGGGAACGGTAAATTTGCAGGATGGCCCACCTTTATTTCGCTGGGATGCCGTGGAAGGGGTTCCTTACTACCTGCTTTTGCTATCAGAAAATCCCGTATCCATTGAAAGGGACGACGATGGGAACATTATCGGGCTTAAAGGTCTGGTCCTGAGCTGGGTAGCCATTACCCCAACCACCTTTTTGAATTATGGAGACGCTGACCCTTCGGGGAATTTCCTCAGTATTCATGTCCCACCTTTACTGCCAGGCATTAAATACAACTGGGTGGTATTAAATTCATATGGCGCCGGCACGGATTTAATTTCTGGGGAAGTGGCGCCGGTGGCACCCTCTTTTTTTGAGGTAACCGGCCCGACCCTCAGCGAAAAGCCCCAACTGCTGGAGCCTCTCCCCGATGCCACTCTTACGGAAGATGAAATAATCTTTCGCTGGACTCCTGTCCAAGGGGCTGAAAGATATCGATTTGTTCTTTATGAAGGACGGGACTTATTTGAAAGTAATCTGGATTTTATCATCTGGAGTCAAATCACCACAGATACTCAGGTAAGATTTAAAGCCCGTGGGAATCTGGTGCGCACCCGTTATAGCTGGCGAGTCATTGCCGAGGGACCGAATGCGATTTCTTACAGTGATCGTCAACCCTTTAAATATGGAGCTTCTGCAGGCTGGGCAAAATTCGTGGTTCAATCTTCTACCCAATTGCTATCCAGGGTGGAGATAAAGATGAAGGACGAGGCTGGTAACGATTATCTCATTCCCAGCTTGACCGACACTTTCGGAGTAGCAGAGCAACCTCTGCCATCCGGTCGATATAGTTTCGTAGCCTCCAGAGCCGGTTTTCTTACCACCCCCAGGCAATTTTTTGACGTCCCTGACAATGATACCGTGGTCATTCACGTTATGATGGAACGGAGTTCCACCAGCATCTCCGGTCAGGTGGTTGATGAAAATGGCAACCCGATATTTGATGCCACCGTGGTTTTACAACAGGGTACTGAAAAGGAAGTGCATCGTACTGATTTTGTCGGTTATTTTTCATTCACTGTCTCCCCGGGCAACTGGACCTTGCGAGTTTCAAAACAGGGCTTTAACCCTTCCGAAAGCAAAGTCATCTCTTTACAGGGCGATCAATCGGTTGCAATAGGACAGATTGTTTTGAGCCGGTCCACCAATCGGGTTCAGGGCCAGGTGCGTTTTGCCCCAGGTAATCAATCTGCTTCGGGTATTTTAGTGCACGCTATCTCAGAAGATTTGACCTACCAAACTACCACTGGGGCACAGGGCGGTTTTATCTTTGATCTCCCGGATGGACACTGGACCATCTCTCTTGAACCACGGGGCTTTTACGCTTCTCCGCCAGAATTTGTATTTGACCTTACCGGCAATCAGGAGGTAAGCGCCAATTTTCAACTCTTTTCCGGAGGACTGGTTTATGGTAAAATTTTATTTCGTGAATTTCCGGTTACAAAAGCGCGTGTCCAGGCATTTAATCGGCAAACCGGAGAGCTGGTTCAGACGGTTTTTTCCAGCGAGCAGGGGGACTATTCGCTGGGGCTGCCTGCCGGTGAATATGAAATCGTGGTTTCCAAACCAAATTTTCTGGAAGCTCGACAAACTATCAGCCTCGGAGCCGGACAGACTTTGTTAAAGGATTTTACTCTTGACGAAGCTGGTTTTGTCAAAGGCACAGTCATTAATCTGGAAACTTTTGAACCGGTAGCCGGTGCTCTCGTCTTCGTCCTGCCGGATAGCACCAACCGCACCAGAACTGATGCGCAGGGGAAATATGTTTTAAGTTTACCTCCTGGTATTCCATTTCAGATCGATGCTTCTCTCTCCGGATTTGAAAGCAATGGTCCCTTTACCGTTACCACCAGTGCCGGCGATACCGTTTTTCAGGATATTTTATTGAAAGCCCAATCCGGGACCATTCGAGGTCAGGTGACCGATGGATTTTTTCCCATACCAGAGGCCCTTGTTAAAATAGAGGAATTGAATCTGGAACAACTCACCGATGAAAATGGTCGATTTGAATTTGTGATTCCTCCGGGATTTTATCATTTGTCTATCAGCAAGGAATGTCATTTCACCAGCAAAAAATCCGTGTCCCTGGTGGCTGGCGAAGTTGAGCAGGTGAATGTAACTCTGGAAGCCCTTAAGAGTATTATAACCGGCAAAGTTATGGATGTAGGGGGATTTCCCATTGAGGGTGCCCGGGTAGCTGCTCTGGGGGACACTTCATTTTTTGCTTTTTCTGATTCGGCTGGATTTTATCAATTGTGTTTAAACGGTGGATTTTTCCGTATCGAAGCAAGCCAGGTGGGTTATCTTTCAGCTGATACGGTACTGGTCATAAGTGACGGCGATTCTCTGGGAAATTTAAATTTTATTTTAAAAGAAAATTTTGCTCGACTAACCGGTGTGGTTCTGGACACCTCAGGAAATCCTGTAAGCGAGGCCCGTGTGGTAGTTCAAAATGAACATCAAACCCTGAGCGATACTACGGATATTAATGGCATTTATAGAATCCGTCGAATTGTACCAGGAAACTCGGAAATTGTAACGCAAAAAGAAGGTTTTTATGGAGACCTGCAGCAAATATTTTTAATGGGGCAGGAACAGCGCACGCTTAATCTCACCCTTTTTCCTGCTGACGGATTCATTCGTGGCACGGTGCGGGATGCCCAGGATAGCACAGCCATCCCGGATGTTGAAATCACTGCAGTTTTTTCCAGAAATCCTTCAGAATTTTTTAAAACTACAACCAATAATGCCGGACAATATTTACTGGAAAACTTACCGGTGGTACCTGGTGCTTCGTTTCAGGTGTTTGCTTTTAAAGAGGGATTTTCTTCCCCGGAGCCCAAAACCAGTGTACCGGCAAAATCATCCAATGTGGATTTCTATCTGACCAGCAAAAGTGGATCCATCACCGGAGTTGTTCAGGACAAAGATACAGGCGAACCCATCTATCGTGCCAAAATTGAAGCCACCAATCGGCAGGGAGGCCGCAGCCTCGCCTTTTCTGATTCATCAGGGATTTTTGTGGTTAAGAACCTGGTGCCAGATGTACCCTATAATCTGGCCATCACTAAAAAGGGATTCTTTGCCCAGGTAATTTCTGAAATCCAGCCTGGCACGCAGGGGCTGGTAGTAAATCTTCAGCGCCGCTACGGAGTGGTGAAAGGAGAAGTATACCAAAATTCGCCCAAAACGCCACTGGAAAGTGTGAAAATTGTGGCCGTTCCAAATGGCTCTTCCGGTCGTCCGACCTCGGTGTTGAGTAACGGAGATGGTACTTATCAATTATTTTTGATCGAGGACAATTACATCATTCGCCCTGAATTTTTACTGCATCGCAGTGAACCCCCTTTTGTACAGTTACGGGTCACAGAAGGGGATACCATTGCCAATGTGGATTTTATCCTGGAACCGCAAAATGTTCAAACTATTGCCATTCAAAGGACAGACCAGCGAGTTTTGCCTACCATTTCAAATCAGGAAATACACTGCTATGAAGCCGTTGCTCTGGACAACCAGAATCGTCCGGTAAACATCGGTCCGTTAGAATGGTCTGTAGATGTTTCACCGCAGGCGGCCTTTATGGATTCTGCCGGTTGTTTGCATTTAAATCCGAATTTTTTTGGCGATCTGACCATCTTTGCTTCAGTGCCAGAGGTTAATTTACAGGGGCAATTATCAGTCGATGTATTTGCCCCGGTGGACTCCACCACCGAAGCCCGGCTATTTGATGATCGTGGCTTACAACTGGAAATTATAAAAAATAGTGTAAAAAGCCCGAAAAACCTGCTGGTTTCCAGGCAGCCCGTAGCACCAGCAAAAAAAGGTCGGGCTGAATTTTTCATTTCCGACTCTTCCTATGTGCTAAAACCCGCCGGTTTAGTATTTAATGAACCGGTTAATTTATATTTAATACCCCCACCAAATAGTGAAAATCAGAAGGTTCATATTGCTCGATGGGATGAACGAAATAACCAATGGATACCCATAGTCTCTACTCGTACAGGTGCGAATCAGGTTCGTGCTCCCATTCAAGAAACCGGAGAATACGTGGCCCTGGCTATTTCCAAACCCTTGAGTCTGGAGAACATTCGACTTACCCCAAATCCTTTTTCACCATATCAAGAAACAGACGGTGGTCAGGGGCTAAAAATTGAGTTTGATCTTTCATCCAATACCGCTCCCAATCCCCTTTTTACTGCTAAAATTTACAACCTCGAAGGAAATCTGGTACGTGTGTTGCACGATCAGACGCCATTTCCAAGGGGACATTCCATAATTTACTGGGATGGCACCACCGATTCGGGCGCTATGGCCCGCAACGGACGCTACATTGTACGCTTCATAATTGAGGATCCCATTGAACGAAAAGAAATCATAAAAACTGTGGTTCTAATAAAATAAACGAGGTGCGGACGTGCAACCAAAGGCTTTAAAAATTTCCACTCTGATGTTTTTATTGGTTTATTTTACTACGAATACCACGGCCCAGAGACTCTCCAATATTCCCGGAGCCTTCTCAGAATCGGGTTTTGGGGTACGACCTTCTGGTATGGGTCTGGCTTATGCAGCCCTGAGCAACGATGCCAACGCCTTTTTAACCAATCCGGCAGGACTGCTTCTGGGGAGGCGTGCCAATTTTACAGCAAATTATGCCAAACTATTTGGTCTGGTACCCTCAGGCTATTTTGGAATTCTGTATCCTGTGAAAAAAACTATGAGCCTGGGCGGTGGTTTTCTATTCGTTGGAGATGACGCCCTCAGCGAATACACTCTGGGGGTCTCCATGGCATTTACTTTTCCCAATCTTCCCATAGGCCACAACGAAATTTACTTTGATCAAATGTCCTTTGGAGTCACCCTGAAATTGCGGCGAGCCACTTTTGGCAATAACGAAACCGGCGGGGAAAATCGAGTCCAGGGCAACGGCACTGGATTTGGCATCGATCTCGGTTACATTTTGTACATCAATGAAAATTTAAGTTTGGGAGTGGTCATCCGCGATTTGATCAACACCTTTCAGTGGAATTCTTCTGTAAGTGGTCGTTATGGAGAAAATGTTCCCACCACCATTCGTATTGGTGGGGCTTACTCCTTAAATGGCGTTGTTATCGCTTTTGATTTGCGCAAATCGCTCCATAGCGATACATCCAACCGGGGGTATATTGGCACGGAGATACATCTTATCCCACAGGTAGTCCTGCGTGCTGGCTTCTCCAACAACCTGGGCACCGCCGATTTGAATCGACGCTGGAGTTTTGGCATGAGTATGCTGCAGGGCTTTCAGGAAAATTACACGGTGGCACTGAATGCCGCCTATCAGGTCGGGAATATCGAAAACTTATTGCGATTTGGCCTCGACCTTTACTGGGGTGCTGAAAAAACCCCAACAAAAGGTAGAGTATATTAAATGAACTAGCTTTAACGCCTGGAATTGATTCCCGGTTACCTTTCAAAAAATCCCCTTCACAGCACCCCCATCGACTTGAATGGTGGTCCCGGTGATATAAGAAGAACGTTCCGAACCCAAGAATACCACCAGATTAGCCAGTTCCTCAGGCTCCCCCATCCTTCCCATGGGTATAGTTTCGGTAATGCGTTTTTCGATGGCTTCAGGTGTGGTATTTTCAGCACGGGCTCGAGCTTCAAGTAAACTGCGTACCCGATCGGTTCGAGTAAAGCCGGGACAAACATTATTGATCAAAATGCCTTTGTTTGCTACCTGACTGGCAACGGTTTTCGACCAGCCCACCACTCCCAGCCGCAGGCTATTAGAAAGAAGTAAATCGTTAATAGGTTGTTTTACTGAAACCGAAGTAATATTGATGATCCTACCCCAGTTTTGTTTTTTCATAAAGGGCAAAACTTCCCGTGTCAATCTAACCGATGACATTAATGTTAAATGGAAGGCACTTTGCCAGGCTGTATCGTCCAGTTCTTCAAAAAAACCGGGCGGGGGTCCCCCGGCATTATTTACCAGCACATGTACTGTTTTAAATTGTTCGACGGTGGTCTGCACAAGCTTTTTAATCTCATCAGCCTGGGTCAAATCAGCCTGCACAGCCAGAACCTCAGCACCGGTCGACTGTTCGATCTCTTTTTTGGTGGCTTGTAAAGTTTCCTGGTGGCGACCATTTATGACCACCCGCGCACCTTCTCTGGCAAAACCCAGAGCCACCGCTTTTCCCAATCCCTGACTGGAAGCGGCAACCAGAGTTACTTTATCTCTTAAACCTAAATCCATATGCATGTCTCCTTCCAGGTTAAAAGTTTAGGGCATTTCAAACTTAACTTCTTTTCAACAAAGTTTATGAATAAATGGCAAGCTATTTAATCGGGGGACCAGCCTGCCAATCGTAACCAATCTCCGGATCATCATGCGGAATACGGCCCTCTTCTTCAGGATCGTAAGTTTTTGAAGTTATGTAAAATAGATGTGCTGGCCCATCCAGTACTTTACAACCATGTGCCACACCCGGAGGGATTTTCAAAACCCTGGGGTCGTAGTTCTCTCCCATGAGAACTTCTTGTGTTTGCCCATAAGTGGGAGAATCCTGACGTTTATCATGTAATACCACTTTAATATTTCCCACCGCCACATACCACCAGTCTACCTGCGTTTTATGAATATGCCAGGCCTTGGCTACGCCCGGGTACATCATCGAATGACTAAATTGACCAAAGCCTTCTTTAAAAAAACCATCCGTCACGCGAATGATCTCTCGAAAAAAACCCCGTTCATCTGGATAGGTTGTGAGTTCCTTTAATTCGACACCGTGAATCATATAAACGCTCCCTGTTTGTGGTGAAAGATTAGTGAGTTACTTTTGCTAAATATTCTTCATAGTTGAAATTGGGACTATTATCTTCATTATGACATTTCAAGCAAATCTTTTCTGTTACTGGTTCAAAATCTGATTCAAATTGCCCGTTACTTTGCTTATGGCCAATTCTTCGCATAGCCATTCTGCGATAATGTTCAGTAATGTCACCACTCTTTTCTCTATGGCATTGCGCACACTGCACATTGACCAGATCCGGAGTTTCATAAACACTTTTGAATCCGGTGGGTTCACCAAATCTCGTGGTGTGACATTGTTGACATTCAGGATTGTGGTTCTGCTTTTTATCCACCAGCGTTTTCCAGGCGACATAATGTAAGGTAGAGCGCCACTGTTTGTGCTGTCGCATATGACAGCGCAGACAATTTACTTCGCTAATCTTAGAAAATTTCCTGTCCGCCTTCGCCTTTTCCATGGGAAACATTTCAATTAAGGCCTGATCAAAATCTTTCACCAGTTTGGCCAGTTCCGGATCGTCTGGAATTTTTTTGTTCAGAGCTACTAACTTCCCTTTGACCCGGTCAATCTTTTTATCAACCATCACCACCTCCATTTCACCAAGATACTTGCCCTGGTATCCTGGCTGCATAATCCAGGTGGAACCTATCTGTTCAGGCTCATACATAACGGTACGATTGTGTCCACTGATGATGATATCGATACCGGGCACCTTACGTGCCAGTTCTCGGGCGCCATGAATGCCCAGGTGAGAAAGTGCCACGACTACATCAACATTGCGTCGTAAATATTCTACCGCCGTTTTAGCCGCCTGAATTGGGTCGGTAATCGTAAAACCGGTATTAAATATAATTTTTTCTACATTTGTGTTGTCGGTGATACCAAAAATGCCGACTTTTAGATTGCCGTAGTTTTTGATAATATAAGGTCTGGCGAAAAGCTTTTTGGTACCAGTAAGATAAACATTCGTTGAAACAAAGGGCAGATTGTATTCATCGCGCAACTGCTCTAAAAATTCTCTACCGTATTGCAGATCTTTTTCCCCTAAATTAATGGCATCGTAACCGAGTAAACTCATGCCATGCAATAAAAACTTTACTTTCAATTTTTGATCTTCTCTTTTGTTACTGCCGAAATCCCCGCAATCCAGTAGTAACCGGGGTACATTTTCTTTCTGTTGATTTTTAATATAGCTGGCTCGCCGAGCCAGTCCACCAAGCTGGTTGGCCCTTCAACCACATGGTTTTAAATATCCAAAAACATCCGAGGTAAAAAAGATTTGTAAAGCAACCTCACCCTGTTCAGAGTAAGAGATGGAACTATACAGAAGACCGAGAACCAAACCAAGAGTTAGAAATCCCAGGCTTTTGATTATTTTTAAAATCATCCTTAATGCTCCTCCTCTTCATTGTGTGGCATTTTTATAATATTAAAAGATATTTGATTCTGGACACTTGCCTTGCTATTTAAATCGGTAACCCGGATGATTAATTCATATTTACCCGGTTCAGGGTTGGTCAATTCCACAGAATGGTAGATAAATTCATCTGTGGTATTACCCTGGTAATCAAAAGAAGTACTAACCTCCGTTTTTTTACTCGACAATCCTAGTAGATTCCCCATCCCGGTTAATAAATTGGCCAGCAAAGGCTTTTTAATATCGCTGGCCGGCCGCACCACAGTTTCTATACGATAGCGTGTTTGATGAGTAGAATCGGGCACTAAATTGTAAATCTCGAAATACACAAAAATGGGTTGATGAGGAGTAAAATTTCGTGAAAGAGTAGGGATGATTTCCAGATTGCCAAAGTTGTAAACCGGGAGCGAAGATTGGGCAGAAATTTTAGACGCCAGAAGCAGGTCGCTAATCTGTAACCTATTGGATTTAAAAGATCGCACATTAACTACCTGGCGTTCAGAACCTACTTTTTCGGTGGCTTCATCCATCACTTCCAGGGCAAAATTATAGGTCCCCGGAGGCAAAATGACGGTACCACGATCTATTAATAAATAAAAATCATCAAAAAGGATTTTTTTTCCAATTCCATAGCGCCGCTTTTGCACATATCTCGTTACCTCATTCCAGTTCAGATCAAACACGAAGGTCCCTTGCTTCACAATGGCACGCGTTGTATCTCCCCAAACAGTTAGATTTATCTCCGAACTGGGAATCCCATAGTACAATTCTACACGAGTTTTCCCGGAATCGGCTTTAAATTGAGTAATCATTAAAGGCATGTCAAATCTTTTGCCTTTAAATGGATGGTAATAGCGGTCCGGTGTCTTTTC
>CAZMEG010000084.1:0-10181 GCA_964565205.1 uncultured Cytophagia bacterium | reverse complement strand
ATTTTCTGTTTTTCAAATAAATGAATCGCTTCCTTCATTTCTTCAATAGCTCTGATTTTACTTCCCCCAAATTCC
The DNA here is from genome assembly GCA_964565205.1 of uncultured Cytophagia bacterium. Lineage (GTDB taxonomy): Bacteria > Zhuqueibacterota > Zhuqueibacteria > Oceanimicrobiales > CAZMEG01 > CAZMEG01. Next base: position 10,106 of record CAZMEG010000084.1, on the reverse strand, counting down.
GGTGGTGTAAAATATGTAGACATAGCTGAAATAAATGCCACCCGGGGGTTATCCTTATCAAGTTGCTGAGCTCTCTGTAACTCAAAGCCTGCTTCCGGTCCAAGTTGCATGCCGAGAGAAGGATCGGTACTTATTTTTTGCCCCAATAAAATGGAGAGCAAAGCATGGGACTCAGCAAAGTCCTCTTTTAATTGAATGGATTTTTTTAGATGTTGGATACCATCATCGAGATATTTAATGCTCGAATCATTATCGTTTTTACTTTGAAAATACAGATTCAACCGATAATCAATATATCCTAAATAATAATGAATTAACCAGGGCATCTGGTTCTGTTGAAGCAGTCTTTCAAAATGAGCCCGAGCTTTAATTAAAATTCCCCCATCCAATTTTGTGAGACCTTCCTGAACAAGAGCTTTACCCTGGATGATTAATTCATCGATCTGGTTGTTGTTTTGAGAATAAATGGAAGTAAAAGTCATAAACACGATTAAACTGCTAATTAAGAAGTTACGCATAATGATCTCCTTTTAAAATTTCAATATGACTCAGAGGTTTTCTTTGTAAAACGACTTTGCTTTTTTGTCTTTCCGCTTTAAGCATATCATTCAACTTGGAAATTTGTAAAAAATGGCTGCCAATCATAAAATAACCGCGACCCCCAGCTTTTTGGCTTTGAGCCTGAAGCAGTAAAACTGGCATTACCATAAAAATAAATATAAGAAGTCTTACAAATTTTTTGGTTCCCATAGCCTCTCCTATTGAAAGTTTACCACAATTCCAAAATAAAAGAATCTACTATAATTGGTTTTCCGAGGTTTTCGCTGTTGGTAATCCTGTGAATAGTCATAATCAAGCACATTTTTACGATTAAGCAAATTAGAAACAGCAAAATACAGAACCATAAAATTTTTTTGAAATGGCAACTGGTAACTGAGATTACCATCGAAACGCTGATAACTGGGTAAGCGCTCCGAACCTACTGGACCTTCAACGGGCAGATAAAAATCAAATCCCGGCTGTCGCTGGGCATCGATAATAGGCGTAATGGGCCTCCCCGTTGCATATCGATAGCTTAACCCTAAGGTCAGCCTGGAACTAAGACTATATTTGCCCACTATGGTAAAATTATGGGTTATATCAAAAGGGGAAGGTGCCAATTCTTTAATTTGATGATTGATTAAATTACGGCTTTGCAACCGTCGTGATTGCAAAAAACTGTACGAGAGCCACCCGGATAATTTGTTTGTAATCAATTCACCCTGCTTGAAAAATACATCGACTCCACGCGCATACCCATAACCCTCATTGGTGAAATCCAACTCATTATCTTCAATGACCAGGTTGTCATAATCTTTGTAGTAAATTTCAATCCTGGCCAGGGTGTGAGGTACATTGTATTCATAGCCCAATATATAGTGAATTGCACGCTGAGCAACCAGTTGAGGATTGCCATATCCCGGAGAGTAATGAAGAGGTGTGGGAAATTGATGATATATTCCCCATGAAGCTCGCACCATGCTACGGTCAGAAATCCGGTAATAAAGGGATACCCTGGGATCCAATACAGCTTGAGCTGATAAGTTGTTGTGATCTACCCGCAAACCCATTTTTGTTGATACCTTTGGTGGGAATTTAACCTCCCCTTCCAGATAACCACCCGTTCTAATGGCTTCAAACTGGTCGTTGATAGAGAGAGCCTCAGCATTGGGGTCCAGCACTTCACTCGCGGGAAATTGACCCTCAAATTGATTGCGTGACCATTCCCTTTCCATTCCAAAATCCAATGTGAAATTATGATTAAATGATTTTTCCCCATCCAGGCGGAATTTGTACGTCTGGTCTTTTTGCTGAAAATCCAGAATTCCGAGAGAACGGCGCGTGCGATATGCATTGAATGATAAGCTGGCCTGCATCAGCCAGTTGCCAGAAAAAAGGTCGGTCCATTGTAAATTGTAAAATTGATTCTGATCGTCACTGCTAAATAAACCTGAAAATGACGGTTGTGGTATTTTTATTCCAACCTGATTTTCCTCCGCAAAGAGAAAAAATTTTAAATGACCGGTGGAAGAATATTGGTAATTGATGTTTATGTTCATATCGCTTCCACTGGGATATTTGACAAAATCATTATTCTGACCATTAACACGAAACATCAGCCGGGTATTACTTTTATTTCCTGAAAAGCGAATGCCCAGTTTACCCGGCTTCAGGGGCAAAGCCAGACCGGCCGAAATGGCGGCCAATCCGAAATTCAAATTGTAGCTTCTTTGTTTTGGAGCATCCAGACTTTGCATGGCCAATATGCCTGAGAGAGCATTCCCATATTTAGCCGAAAAGCCTCCAGTAGAAAAAAATGTTCCTTTCAATAGGAAAGGAGGAATGGTGCCAAAAATCCCTCCCGTTGGTGACTCAAAACGATAAGGATGCACCAGAGTGGCCTGATCCAGTAAGATAACTGTTTCCGAAAAATCCCCACCCCTAACAAATAAACCCGAACCTTCATCCACCTGGGCTAAACCCGGAAATGTTTTTAACGCTCGAAAGATGTCCGCGGCTGCCCCGGGAGTCGTGACCACATCCAGACTGCTCAGCGTTACACCTGTTTCATCTCCAGAGGTAAAAGAACTGGCCGTAACAATAGTCTCGGGCATAGAAAGAGCCTTTTCTTTGAGGACAATTTTAATGAACAACGTATCTTTTGCTTTAAGTTCTACCTTTTTTGTAAAACGTTCGTAACCAATCATAGAGGCAATTAAAAATTGTTGTCCGGTTTTATTTGTTAAGATCTCGAAATAGCCTGTGCTATCGCTAACATCTCCCTCCAAACTACTTTTTAGAAATATATTAACATAAGAAAGTGGTTGACCCTTTTTGTTTAAAACGAATCCTTCTATCTTGGTCTGAGAATATACTGAAATTATTAATGAAAAAATTAAAACAAAAGGAACACCAGATTTTATCCTATGGATCATTGCAATCTCCCTTTTGTAAAATTCGATTTAAAAATACGGATTTCCTGAGAAAAATATTCGGGGGTTTCGGTGAATTGCCAGAATGATTCGGTAAATTACGGATTTAAGGATGTAAAAAGTGGATCGGAAATCACCGACTCTTCAGAATTGAAGAGCAAACTGAAATGATGAAAATTCTTTGTAAACATTTTCGCTTCTATTCCGTAAATGCAATCAGGTTTTAAAGATGGCATTATTAAGTTCTGTGCAAAAAACATTAAAATAGATCATAAGGAGAGACTTCATGACCAGAATCTTGGTACGCACCCTGTTATTATTCCTTTCAGCTCTCGCTATCATTAATTATTTAAATGCCTGTGGTAAAAATGGTGAGGCTAAAATCGTAGAAAAAGAAGAAAACGTTTTGATACCCGTTGAGGTGGCCAAAGTGGTGCAGGACGACATTTCTGCTTATATTACAGCAACCAGCACCTTGCAAGCGGAGGAAGAAGCAGAAGTGGTTGCTAAAACTTCCGGCATCGTCCAACAAATTTTTGTGGAAGAAGGGGATCGGGTAACGAAAGGACAAATTCTGGCTAAACTGGAAGATGAAATGCTTGCCATCGAAGTGGAACGAGCTCGTGCCGAACTTTTGAAACTGGAACATTCATTTAAACGTGACCAGGAACTTTTTGAGAAAAATCTGATTTCCAGTGAACAATTTCAAAATACCCGCTTTCAATATGAAGCACAGAAGGCAGCCTTTGAAAAAGCCAAACTCAATCTGGAATATGCGAAAATTCGTGCTCCTATTTCGGGAGTCGTAGCCGTTCGTTATATTAAAACCGGTAACATGGTTAAAATCAATCAGCCGGTGTTTAAAATCGTCGATTTTGACCCTATTCTTGCTAATATCTTTGTTCCAGAGACTGAAATCAACAAAGTGCAAATCGGCCAAAAAGCTCAGTTACGATTTGATGCCACCAACGGCACGGTCTACGAAGGCTACGTGCAACGTATCAGTCCCATTGTAGACCCCAGCAGTGGGACGGTTAAAGTGATTCTTTATGTTGAAAATCGGGATCAAAAGCTAAAGCCCGGTATGTTCGCCCGGGTGAAATTACTTTATGATACGCACCAAAAGACCTTACTGATACCGCGTGAGGCGGTTATAACAGAAGATGATATCACAATGGTTTATACCGTTCAGGACTCCCAGGCTATTCGCAAACCGGTGAAGCTGGGTTATAGTACCGAAAAGATGGTAGAAATTTTACAGGGATTATCGAAAGAAGACCTGGTTGTGGTTGTAGGTCAGAATAGTCTTAAAGATAGTTCAAAAGTGGAGATTGTCAATTCAACCAGTTTAAATTTGGGTCAATAATTCATGAAAATCATCGAGCTATCCATACGTCGCCGCGTCACAGTTTCCATGTTCACGCTGGCTGTTTTGATTTTCGGCTATGTGGCTTTCAAACGCCTGGATGTAACGCTCCTTCCCGAACTTAATTATCCTTCCCTGACTGTACGTACTGAGTATCCCGGTGCCGCACCGGTGGAGGTCGAGAACTTGGTAACAAAGCCCATTGAAGAGGCGCTGGGTGTGGTGAAACATGTTATTCAGGTACATTCGATTTCTCGTTCCGGTCAATCGGATGTGATTTTAGAATTTGACTGGGGCACCGATATGGACCTGGCCGTTCTGGATGTTCGGGAGAAGCTGGATGCCTTGAATTTACCCCTGGAAGTTCGAAAGCCGCTGGTTTTGCGCTTCGATCCCTCTCTGGACCCCATTTTCACTCTGGCACTTTATCGGTCTGGTGAAGGCAGGGATTCCACTCAAGTTCTATGGACCGATCCGGCAACTGATCACAATTCATTCAACCATGTTTCTACCATGAATCAATTAAAACGACTGAGAGTACTGGCGGAAGAAACGCTTAAGAAAGAACTGGAATCTCTCCCTGGAGTAGCTGCTGTAAAAGTGAGTGGCGGACTGGAAGAGGAGATTCAAATCGAGGTGGATCAGGGCAAACTGGAGCAATTCAATCTGACCATCGAACAGATTGCCGAGCAATTACGCCGGGAAAATGTCAATCTGGCCGGTGGCCAGCTTAAACAGGGTTCCAACCAGTACCTTGTACGAACCCTGAATCAATTTAAATCCATCGACGAAATTCGTAACTTAATATTAAAAAGCGAAACGAATTCCAGAATTTATTTAAAAGATGTGGCACGAATAATCGAAGGATATAAAGAACGTAAGGCAGTCACCCGGATTAACGGCATCGAAGCTGTCGAAATTGCCATTTACAAAGAAGGGGATGCCAATACCGTATCTGTGGCACGCTCCGTTAAAAAACAACTGGCAAATCTGAAAAACGTTCTGCCCCGTGATCACAAACTGCAAATTGTTTACGACCAGTCAATTTTTATTGAGAATGCAGTAAAAGAAGTCATCAATGCAGCTTTAGTGGGTGGTATACTTGCGTTCCTCGTGCTCTATTTCTTTCTGCGAAATTTCTGGAACACCCTTATCATCTGCATCTCGATTCCAATCTCGGTCATTGCCACATTTAACCTCATGTATGGCGGAGACATTACGCTTAACATCATGTCACTGGGTGGACTGGCGCTGGGAATTGGTATGCTGGTGGATAATGCCGTGGTGGTTCTGGAAAGCATTTTTCGACACCGGCAGGAAGGTAAATCTCTGCAGGAAGCAGCCAAAACGGGAGCCAGCGAAGTAGGTACAGCCGTAACCGCTTCTACCCTGACCACCATTGCTGTGTTTTTCCCGCTGGTCTTTGTAAAAGGCATTGCCGGTCAATTGTTCAGGGACCAGGCCTTGACCGTGACATTCTCGCTTTTAGCGTCCCTGGCCGTGGCTTTGACTCTGATCCCCATGCTGGCTTCAATGGATTGGAAAAAACGGTTACTTGCACAGATAGATTTAACCCGGTCGGAGAAAAAGGAAAAACCCCGGCGACTATCTGGTAAAATTTTCTTGGTTTTGCTTTACAGATTTCCATCCCTGATTTTGCAAATGGTAGTCGGTGGCGTCTCAAGATTTTCCTCCTTATTGCGCCGTTTGATCTCCCCTTTTCTAAAGACTTTTGAAAAATTTTATGATAAAATAGAATCCCGATATCCCAGTCTTCTGATCTGGAGTCTTAACCATAAGCTGGTGATTCTTACCTGTGCATTCCTGCTCTTTCTTGGTTCTCTTTTACTTTTACCTCTGCTTGGTGTCGAACTTATTCCACAACTGGCCCAGGGAGAATTTCTTGTGGAGGTGAAATTACCCCCCGGTACGCCCCTGGAGTCTACCGATCAAGTTCTTAACCGGATGCAAAATCTGGCACAGGGTGAAACCGGTATTGCTTACATATATTCAGCAGCAGGCCTGGGCAATCGTCTGGATGCCAATCCGGAGGAAGGCGGAGAGAATTGGGGGGAACTGCGTGTTAAAATGGTTTCCGGTTCAAGGCGCAGCGATGAGGAACATCTCATGAATGAATTACGCCACAAATTCAGCCATCTGGCTGGAGCCGAGTATAAATTTACCCGACCCACGCTTTTTACTTTCAAAACCCCCATTGAAATAGAAATTGCCGGCTACAATCTGGATAAATTAAAGAAGTGGGCGCAGATACTGGTCCAAAAAATGGCAGGTAACCCTCGTTTTACCGATATAAAATCTACCATTGAAGGAGGGTCTCCGGAAATTCAAATTTATTTTAATCGTGAACGTCTGGCCACTTATGGTTTAGATGCATCAACCGTTGCTCAAACCGTGGTTCAAAAAGTAAAGGGGGAACTGGCCACACGATATTCTCTCCATGATCGTAAAATCGATGTTCTTGTACGTGCTCATGACAAGGATCGCCAGTCCATTAAATCCATTCAAAGATTGCTGGTTAATCCACCGGAACTTCCCCCAATTCCTCTTAGTGCCGTGGCGCAGATCAAAATAGATATGGGACCTGGTGAGATTCATCGCATTGGTCAGGAACGGATGGCACTGGTTCGTGCCAATCTGGTGGGGCACGATCTGGGCAAGGCAGCCGTAGAGTTGCAGCAAATCATCGCAAACTTACACCCCTCTGATGACATTACTATTCGGTTGGGTGGACAGAATCGCGAAATGGCCATCTCCTTTAAATCACTGCGTCTGGCACTTTTGCTGGCGATTTTTCTGGTCTATCTGGTAATGGCTTCCCAGTTTGAATCCTTGTTGCAACCGTTTGTGATCCTCTTTACCATTCCCCTGGCTTTAATTGGTGTAGTGCTTTCTTTGCTGGTGACCGGCAGTTCCATTAGCATTGTGGTCTTCATTGGTTTAATTATGCTGGCAGGGATTGTGGTCAACAATGCCATTGTTTTAATTGATTACATCAATCAATTACGCAACCAGGGAATGGCAAAAGTAGAGGCCATTGTTAATGCCGGGCAGGTACGTTTACGGCCCATCTTGATGACAACTTTGACCACAACTATTGGTATGTTACCGCTGGCCCTGGGCCTGGGTGAGGGAGCCGAATTGCGCAGTCCAATGGCAATTACAGTAATCGGAGGTTTACTTGTGGCTACATCGCTTACTCTTGTGGTGATTCCGGTGGTGTACTCGCTGGTAGATTATAAAGCTGTGAAAAAGTGATGATCCATTATGGAGTAATGAAAAATGGTGAATTGGAAGAATGAGTATATATAAAATCCTGTCAGGGAAAATAATTTGATATGAATTTGACCCATACAGCCTTACGACGTCCGGTCACTACTATCATGATTTTTGTCTCGTTGTTTTTTATTGGTGGCATCGCCGCTAACATGCTGCCACTGGAATTTTTACCGGACGTGGATTTTCCCGGGCTTTTTATTCAAATTCCTTACCCCAACTCTACCCCGAAAGAAGTGGAAGAACTCATAACCAGACCGGTAGAAGAAGTGCTGGGCACCATGAGTGACATTAAAGAAATAAACTCAGACTCGGATGAAAATGGGGTGAGCATCCAGATTATGTTTGATTGGGGGGAAGATATTTCCATTCGGGCTGTGGAAGCCAGGGAGAAAATCGAGTCCATCTGGCACCAGTTGCCACCTGATGTGGAACGCTATTTTATTTTTAAACAATCGGCCTCTGACATTCCCATGATCAATTTGCGCATTTCCTCCAGCCACGATTTGTCCGACAGTTACGATTTGCTGGATCGCAAATTAAAACGCCCGCTGGAACGAATTCCCGGGGTCTCACGTGTGGAGCTTTATGGCGTGGAGAAACGCGAAATACAAGTGGAATTGAAGGCCGATCGGCTTCTCGCCCATCGAGTCGATCTGGGAGGTTTACAGCAGGCTCTAAGCAATATCAATCTCGCCGTGACCGCCGGCAAAATAACCGATGGCCAAAGGCGCTATTATGTCCGTCCTATGGTGGATTTTCACAGCCTGCAAGAAATCAAAAACCTGATCATCAATGAGAAGGGGTTACGTCTCAAAGATATTGCCGAAGTACATTTGAAAAGCCCGGACCTCGACTATGGCCGGCATCTGGATCGTAACTATGCGGTAGGACTAGCAGTATACAAGGAAGCCGGGGCTAACACGGTGGATGTGGCCCGAAGAGTTCTGGAGACCATCCATCAAATTGAAGCCAACAGGGAACTGGAAGGAGTACGCCTGTTCTTTTTTGACAATGCGGCAGAGAGTATTACCTCCTCTTTACAGGAGTTGCTAAAATCAGGGCTGTGGGGTGCTCTGTTTGCCATTATGGTGCTGTATTTTTTCCTGCGCCGCTTATCTACAACCCTGATTGTTGCTCTGGCCATTCCCTTTTCGCTAATCTCCACCATGGCCTTTATGTTTTTCATGAAAATGTCTTTAAACATCTTAACCATGATGGGGCTCATGCTTTCCGTGGGCATGCTGGTGGATAATGCGGTGGTAATCACCGAGAGCATATTTAGACATCAACAATTAGGCGAGGACTCGACGAATGCCACGATTACAGGGGTAAAAGAAGTGGGCCTGGCCGTAGCTGCAGCCACCTCTACCACCGCCATTGTATTCTTACCATTTATCATGGAGCCGAAAGGGGAAATCGCCATTTATATGAAGCATGTCTCTTTAACTATTGTCATTGCCCTGGCTTGTTCCCTGCTCATAGCACTAACATTGATTCCGTTGCTAACATCCCATGTGTCGTTTAAAAAGAAAACGGTAAAAGAAGATCATGTTGGAAAAACATTTCGACTTTACAAAAAGATGCTCAAATGGATTCTGGATCATCCCGGTCTCGCTACGCTTATTATTCTTTTCATTCTATTAAGTTCATTGATACCCATCATGAACACCAAAATCGATATGTTCCCTGAAAATGATGATCGTAGGCTTTATCTACTCTATAATATCAATGGCAACTATCGCCTGGCAAAAGTAGAAGAGGCTGTGGACACTATCGAAGAATATTTGTATGCTAATAAAGAGCGCTTTGAAATTGAATCCGTTTATTCCTATTATACCCCTAACTTTGCCTCTTCCTGGATTATTTTAAAAGACGATAAGAAAGCAAAAAAATCTGAATTTGATATACGTAAAGAAATTGAAGAAGGGCTTCCACAAATTGCCATTGGCCAACCCACCTTTGAAAGAGAATCGCGGACTCAGACCACCACCTCTCTCACAGTTAATTTATGGGGCGAATCCAGCGAAGTTCTGTCGGACCTCAGCAAAGAGGTGGCCTGGCGTCTTTCTCAGATTAAAGGATTGCGCTATGTGCGCTCATCTCTGGAAGGCGGTGATGATGAAATTCATGTTTTGGTGGATCGGTATCGGGCCAGGTTGCACAATTTTACAGCGGAGGATGTGGCCCAGGTGGTGGCAGCAGCTCTGCGCGGACAAAATGTCCATCGCCTGAAAACGGAAACCGGCGAAATTGACATAAAATTGAGTTTTCGAGATATAGATCGAGAAAGCCTTGAACAGATTAAACATATCACGCTTTATGACAATCGCGGTCAACCGGTGGAACTAGCCACGCTGGCTAATTTTCAATGGGGAAAGGGACCCCGGCGTATCCACCGGGAAAACCGCAAAACTACTGTAGCCGTTACTGTTGACCTGGATGGCATTACAGTCCGAGAAGCTCAAAAAAAG
>CAZMEG010000083.1:0-10197 GCA_964565205.1 uncultured Cytophagia bacterium | reverse complement strand
ATAATTGCTATCTCCCGATTAATTATCTTGTTTTAATTTATTTCATTCTTCTATGATATGCAAGGATTATATTTCTAATCGAGATTCCGTTTTGGCCTCTTGCTCAACTCTTCTTCAAAGATGTAACCTATGAGTTTGTAGATTAATTTTGCTGCCATGAAATCAGGAGCTTTTAAGTCCGAAACGGGAGAAAGTTCCACCACGTCAAATCCAAGAACCTTTTTTGTTCTTATAACCTGCTTTAAAAATTTTAATGAATCATACCAGCCAAATCCACCCGGCTCCGGAGTTCCTACCGAGGGCATAATAGCGGGATCAAAAAAATCAAGATCAATGGTGATATAAACCTTCTCTCCCAGGATTTTCAATACCTCCTGGGGCCAGTTGGAATTTTCATACATTTCGTGTGCATAAAAAATCCGGGAGGGTTCTTTTAACCGCTTTGCTTCGTGTAGAATACCGGAGCGTATCCCCACACCCACAAAAGCACACTTTTCTTGAATCCTTGCCATGACACAAGCATGGTTGTATCTGGAGCTTTTGTAAGAGTAGCGCAGGTCACTGTGGGCATCCAGTTGTAGAACCCAGAAATCAGAATAAAATCGTTTAAATCCCTCCACCAGGCCTACTGATATGGTATGTTCTCCACCGAGACCGATAACAAATTTTCCCTGTTCTAACAGGTAAACGGTAAGATCGGCAACTTTTTGCACAAATTTTTCCGGAGCCAGGCTAAAAATATTATCAGGTTGAATGGTGGCAATGCCAATTTGTGCCGGCACTAAATTTAATTCTTCATCATAGGTTTCCAGATGAGCCGAAGCCTTGATTATCGCTTCCGGTCCGAACCTGGTACCGGTACCGTAGGTTGTGGTAGCTTCATAGGGTAAAGAGACTACTACAACTTTCGAAGTCTCAAGCTGAGAATATTCCTCTTCTAAATCAAGAAAATTAGGATGCAGTAATTGAAAGTCCATTTAAATGAGAATAGCTCCTGCTAAAACAGTGGTCCAGAGGCCATTTTTATCTCCGATGGCGGTCTGGGTAATATTGCGAGTTACCACAATTTCTTCACTGATGCGCCAGATTTCCTTCTTTTGATCCCAGGAGGCGTCGGGATCAAAGTCGACTCCAAGAATGGTGGCGAGCATACTGGCAGCTAAATCTTCGGCATAGTCTCCGGCTACATCTTCTTTCTGGCCATAACTGTGATGCTCGGAAAGATAGCCGTAGTGGCTGCGATCTTTGGGGATTGCCACCCCCACTGAAGCAGCGATGAGTCGATGCGGTTCATTAGTAGCACATTCACTGAGCACACAATAAACTATCTGACCTGGCTTCAGTTCTTTCAAACCTTCTTTTTTGGAAATTAATCTGCAATGAGGTGGGAAAATGCTCGATACCCGCACAAGGTTGAATTGTGCGATGCCGGCATTACGCAATGCTAATTCAAAACTGGTTAATTTTTCTTTACTTTTACCAACCCCTTTGGTGAAGAACATTTTTTTAGGTACGTACAATTCACCTCCCTCCTTTTAGTTACTTCACGGTTCTTTGTTTTGCTTATTTTGAATTAAATTCCCACCACAATCCTTTGTTATAAAGACCAATTATCTTCCCTTTTAAAGTCCAGCCGTGAAATGGTGTATTTTTTGATTTGGATTTTAAATTATTTTTATCCACCTTAAATTCAGCCTCAGGATCAAAAATAGTAATGGAGGCCGGTGAACCAGCTACAAATTTCCCACAGGGTAAATTTAAAATCGTTGCTGGGTTACGGGTCATTTTCGCAATGGCCTGCGGTAAGGATAAAATCCCCGGTTCTACCAGGCGAGTTAACACCAGACCCAGAGCCGTTTCCAGCCCTATTATACCAAATGGAGCTTCAATATATTCCACTTCTTTTTCTTCAACGGCATGTGGAGCGTGATCTGTGGCTATTACATCAATGGTGCCGTCTTGCAAACCTTTCAGAATCGCCTCTACATCCTGTTTGGAACGCAGCGGAGGATTCATTTTGGTATTGGTGTCATAGCTGGCAACAGCTTCATCGGTCAGGGTAAAATGATGGGGAGTCACTTCGCAGGTGATAGGAAGCCCCATCTTTTTTGCCTGACGAACCAGTTCGATAGCCCCTGCCGTGGAAATATGGGCGATATGTAAGCGTGCCCCGGTAAATCGGGCCACCTGAATGTCCCGAGCCACGATCACATCCTCTGAAATCCCTGGAATTCCGGGCAAACCCAGACGAGTAGACATGGCCCCTTCATTCATGACTCCGCCGCAGGAGAGTGTTTTATCTTCACAGTGATCGATGATGGGCACGTTAAACATGCTGGCATATTCCATGGCGCGACGCATGAGTTCTGCTGTGGCCACCGGATCACCATCATCGGAGAAGGCTACGGCCCCGGCTTCTACCAGTTCCCCCATTTCAGCAATTTCCTCGCCCCGACGCCCTTTGGTTACGGCTGCAATGGGAAAGACATCCACCAGTAAATTACGCGCTTGCTTGATCATATATTCCACGACTTCTGCCTTATCTGCTGGAGGGTCTGTGTTGGGCATGGGACACACCGCGGTAAAACCGCCCGCCATGGCAGCATCGCACCCGGTCTCGATGGTCTCTTCGTCTTCCCGTCCTGGTTCCCGAAAATGGACATGCATATCAATTAAGCCTGGACATAGAATTTTTCCACCTACGTCAACAATTTTGCCGTCAAAACCCGAGGCTGAAATTTTGCCAATTTCTTTCAAACGTCCTTCCTCAATAAGAACATCAGATTTTTGCTGGGTCAAATGCTCCGGGTCTACCACCAGTGCATTTTTGAATAAGATTCGTTCAATCTTCTGTGTCTGATTAATTAGACTCATATCATTTTTTGTTTTTTTAAGAAGTAAGCTCTTCTCCTGAAGCTTCCGTTTTACCCCCGCTCAATAAAAAGAGCACGGCCATACGTATGGCCACTCCGTTGGTCACTTGATTTAAAATTAAAGAAAAATCACTGTCCGCCAGTTCACTTTCGATTTCCACGCCCCGATTAATGGGCCCCGGGTGTAAGATGGTAATATCCTTTTTAATCTGTTCCAGACGTTTACGAGTGATGCCATACAAATTATGGTACTCACGAATCGATGGGAACAAACCTTTAGTTTGACGCTCCAGTTGAATGCGCAGAACATTCAAAACCTGAGCCCATTCTAAGGCCTCTTCCAACCGATAAAAAATGGGAGTACCCCACTGCTCAGCTTCTCTGGGAATAAGAGTAGCAGGTCCACACAGGGCCACTTCTGCTCCCAAAGCTTGTAACCCATAAATATTGGATCGCGCCACCCGACTGTGCGCTATGTCCCCCACAATCGCCACCTTTAGACCTTCCAGTTTGCCAAACTTTTCTCGCAATGTCATCAAATCCAGAAGGCCCTGCGTGGGATGTTCATGCTGACCATCTCCGGCATTGATGATGGAAGCCTCCACACACTGGGTTAAAAAATGCGGGGCTCCAGCGGAACGGTGCCGAATCACCACCAGATCAATTTTCATAGCTTCAATATTTCTTGCTGTATCTCGTAAGGTTTCTCCTTTCAACACCGAGGAGGTCGAGGTAGAAAAATTAACCGAATCTGCCGACAGCCGTTTTTCGGCTAGCTCAAATGAAATTCGGGTGCGCGTGGATGGCTCAAAAAATAGATTCACTACGGTCTTTCCGCGCAGGGTTGGAACTTTGGGAATGGGGCGGGATAAAACTTCTTTAAACGAAGCAGCCGTATCTAAAATGTAAGTAATTTCTTCTTTTGTAAGTCCTTCTAACCCTAATAAATGTTTATGTTTAAATTCCAATTACCCCTCTCCACTGGCTTCCACTAAATACACCCCGTCTTCACCATCAATTTCATTAACTTTAACGCGCACCTCTTCACCTGATGAGGTGTGCAGGGTAATACCGACATAATCGGCTTTTATGGGCAATTCACGATGACCGCGATCTACCAGCACTGCCAGTTCTATTTTGGTGGGGCGACCAAAATCCATGATGGCATCCAGGGCAGCCCGTACCGTCCGGCCGGTATAAAGCACATCATCCACCAGAATCACTACTTTACCATCGATGTCAAAATCGATCTGAGTGGTTTGTACCTTGGGCATTTTAATACGCTTAAATACATCGTCGCGATACATGGTCACATCCAGAATGCCCAGGGGTAACTGTTTTTTTTCGATTTCATAAATTTTATTGATGATCCTCTGAGCAATGGGTACCCCACGGGTGCGAATTCCCAGGAAAACAAGATTATCGGCCCCACGATTTCTTTCCAGAATTTCATGGGCAAGGCGGGTGATGGTACGCTTTAATCCCTCCGCATCGCTTATTTGGGCTTTAACTTTTTTATTCATGCTTTATGTTCATAAAAAAGCCTTCTGATTTTTAACAGAAGGCAAATAGTTACGTGCTCTTAATTTGCTCAAAATGTTACAAATTTTTTTAGTAATAATCAAGGAAAATTTAAATGGAAATCAATTCAGTATTTTACTTGAAATTCACCTCAAGATTCAATAATTTAATTTTTAAATAACAAACGAAAAAAATTTTATGAATTTTCAAATTAATTTATAGCAACGCGAAAATGTCCGTAAAGAATGATATCATTATTATTGGTGGTGGTATTATCGGTTGTTCCATCGCCTATTTTTTAGCTCGTAAAGGATATAAAGCCACCATTTTAGAACGAGGACAGCCCGGTGAAGAAGCTTCCTGGGCGGCGGCCGGTATGCTGGCGGCTCAATCTGAAGAAGCTCATAATGTTCAGTACAAATTTGCCGACCTTTGTTTTACCAGTCGGGAAATGTATCCTCAATTCATTACTGAACTTGAATCTGAGACCGGAATGAAAGTAGATTTTCGCTGTACAGGGAGTCTATTTGTCGCAAAAGATTTTCAAGAGGCCTCGGCTTTAACTGGTTTATTTAAAAGGCAAAAAGAGCACGGCAAACCGGTAGAAGAAGTGGAGCCGGCAGAGTTACAAAAATTGGAACCCGCCATAAAAGGAAAAGTTGAAACCAGTTTGTTTTTACCCGAAGATTGCCATGTAGATAATCGCAAACTTATGAAAGTCCTGGTAGCGGCGCTGCACAAACTCGGAGTAGAAATCCAAACACGCACCGAGGTTATAGGTCTGGATATCCGTGGTAATCGGGTGCAGGGTGTAAAAACCCTGAAAGGTACGATTTCCTGTGGTTTAGTTGTTCTGGCTGCCGGGAGCTGGTCCGGTCTTATTGATACCGGAAATAAGATCAGTCTGCCGGTGCGTCCTATTCGGGGTCAAATTGTTTGTTTAGAAATGCATCCTCAACCCCTCCACCATTTAATTCATTCAACAGGTTGTTATCTGGTACCCTGGCCCGATGGCCGAATATTAGTAGGTAGCACCCTGGAAAATGTGGGCTTTAATAAAGATGTGACGGCTCACGGTGTACATCAACTGCTTCATGCAGCCCTGGAAATTGTACCGGGCCTGGCTGAAGCCAGATTGACCCAGGTATGGGCTGGTTTGCGACCCGATACCCGGGATAATTTACCCATTTTAGGAAAAACGCCGGTTGAAGGATTAATCGTTGCCACCGGACATTTTCGCAATGGCATTTTACTGGCACCAATTACAGCTAAACTTATAACCGAATTGATTACTAAAAATGAAACCTCTTATTCACTGGAACCGTTTAGCCTTCAACGTTTTAACCAAGAGGCCTCAGATTAAAGTTTTCTTCATAACCAAACTGGAATTGAAATTTAATTAAATGGAGGTCACCACTTGAAAGTGATGAATGTGGTGGGGGCTCGCCCTAATTTTATGAAAATTGCCCCCCTGATGGAAGAGATGAAAAAATTTCCTGAGTTCGAAGTAACTTTAGTTCACACGGGACAGCATTACGATCCTGCCATGTCGAAATTCTTTTTTGATGATCTAAACATTCCCAAACCGGACATTTATCTTGGTGTGGGGTCTGCGAATCACGGTGAACAAACTGGCAAAATCATGATTGAATTTGAGAAGGTTTTATTGAACAATTTACCCGACCTTGTGGTTGTGGTGGGAGATGTCAATTCCACCATCGCCTGTGGTCTGGTGGCGGTAAAGCAAGGAGTGCCATTGGCCCATGTGGAAGCCGGATTGCGCAGCTTCGATCGAACCATGCCCGAAGAAATTAATCGATTGCTGACAGATCAAATCTCAGATTTTTTATTTATTACCGAAGAAAGCGGAAAACGAAATTTGTTGAAAGAGGGCATTGCTCCAGAAAAAATTTTTTTTGTGGGCAATGTGATGATAGATACACTGCTAAAACATCTGGAAAAAGCACGGTCTTCAACCATCCTGCAAAAAATGCAGTTGAAGGCTCAGGAATTTGCCCTGCTTACCCTGCATCGACCAAGTAATGTGGATGATCAGGCGGCTTTTCTGGAGATTTTGATGGCTCTAAAAGAAATTCAAGATAGAATACCCATTGTTTTTCCCATTCATCCAAGAAGTCGTGAACGTCTGCGCGCTTTTGGCTTTGAAAGCCGGTTACAGTCCATGCCCAACTTAATTTTAACCGAACCCCTTGGATATCTGGACTTTCTCAAGCTGATGTCAGAAGCAAAATTTGTCCTGACAGACTCCGGGGGCATTCAGGAAGAAACCACGGTACTCGGGGTGCCCTGTTTAACATTGCGGGAGAATACAGAACGCCCGGTCACTGTGAGTCAGGGGACCAATCTGGTCATTGGTCACAAAGCCAATCGCATCATAGAAGAAAGTCTGAATATATTAAATGGACACATAAAACAGGGTCGCCAACCCGATCTCTGGGATGGTAAAGCTGCTCAGAGAATCGTAAAAATTTTACTGGAAAATTTATCTTGATTACAAACATTAAAATTTGTATTCTAATAAAAATCAAGGAGACGAGGATTTGCGAGTAATCAACCGGATTATTTTTGCCTTATCCCTGTTTGGCATCGTGCTTACCCTCCATTTGTGGATTCAAAAGCAACGGGGGTTTGACCAGGGATGCCTGGGTTTGTCTAACTCGGCTTCCGTGGTGGCCACAATGGACGAATGCAAACAGGTGGTCGAAAGCGAAAAAGGCAAGTTTCTCGGTGTAGACAATATTGTCTGGGGCTTCCTTTTTTATGTCTTGATGGGCGGACTTACTTTTGGAACCTTATTTACTAAAGACCCTCACAAACGCTGGATTGACCGTTCCCGATTAATACTGGTTACGCTGGGATTTTTATTTACGCTTTATTTACTTTATTTACAATTTTTTTCTCTAAAAAATGTATGTGTGTTATGTCTTTTTTCAGCAGGTATTGTTACTTCTTTGTTTGGTTTGCATATTTTGCAAACCGTTTCCAGAACTAAAGAAAACATAAAAGGAGACCCAACCTTACTATGGCGGGAAATAGGGCTGTACAATATGATTGCTTTTCTTGTTGGGGCTCTTTTTCTTGCGGATATATTTTTCATTAATCAAATTGGGACCGAAAGTATTACCCGTGGAAAACGTGCTCAAGAAATTAAAGCGCTGGCGGCGCAGGTATTAAGGTCACGCATAGATGAAACTTTCTTGCGGATGTTTACCCCCTGTACCTATGATTCTGTAACCCCGCCCATTAAAGATTATATGAAACTCATTTCAGATGACGATCCTTTTGCCGGCAATCCCAATTCAGACATTGTTGTCATTGAGTTATTTGATCCCAATTGTCCGCATTGTAAAAATTTGCACCCGGTCATGAAAAAAGTTATGGAGAAATATCAGGAATTTGCCCGTTTTTATATTAAGCCTTACCCATTATGGGGATTTTCAGTGCCACAGATCGAAGCCATCTGGATTGCCGCCGAAGAAGGCAAGTATTTTGAAATGATTGATCTGCAATTCAGGGCGCAAAGACCAAGGGGTTTGTCATTTAATGAGCTGGTTTCCATGGCTAAATCCCTGGGTTTAGATGTGGCAAAATTTGAAAAAAAATTAAAAAACGGCTATTATCGGGATAAGGTTCTGGCATACCGCAAATTAGTTAACAGTGTTGGGATTCATACAACACCCAAATTATTAATTAATGGTCGCTTTGTTGGTAACAAAAATCAAACCCTTACCGAAACCTGTATTGGCCATCTCATCAAAGGAGAACTCAAGACCAATAGCCATTAACCCGTCTCATGCAAAAAAATGAAATTTCCCAGGAATTTTTGACCATTCAATCTAAAGTTGAAGCCAGATTAACCGTTAAGCGATCCAGGTTTATTGCTTCAGCGGCGCCTGTTGAACATCCGGAGATGGCAAAAAATTTTATTCAGGAAATCTCCTCACAATATGCCGATGCCACCCATAATTGCTTTGCCTACAAATTAGGAGTTGGGGATCAGGCTATTTTTAAGATTTCTGATGCAGGAGAGCCTTCGGGCACGGCTGGCCGCCCCATCCTGCAAGCTATTGAATCTAAAAATCTAACCAATATTGTGGTCGTGGTTACACGCTATTTTGGCGGTATAAAATTGGGAATCGGAGGATTAATCCAGGCGTACAGTGCTGCGGCAATGGCCGTGCTAAACAGAGCGAAAATTGTAAAATATTACCCAAAAACTTTACTTAAATTAATTTATCCCTACACCTGCACAAACGCGGTTAATACAGCCATTAACCGTTTTAAAGCCGCCATAATTAACAGTTGTTACGATGAAACTGTTCAAATGGAAATCGAAATAAAACGTCAGGATAGGGAATCTATAATCGAGACCCTTAATGATTTAAGTGGCGGGAAAGTAAGGGTTCTTTATTAGTAAACCTGAATACGGTGTTAACTATTTACTAACTATTCCCTTGACGCTTAATCGGGATTTCTGTATTTTCTAACCTGAAAAATTCATTAAATTTGAGATATGGATGTCATAACTCTTTTTGCATTCTCAGCCAGTCTTTGCCATACATACTTTTTAGCTTTTCTAATATCTGGATTCATAAAACAGAAGCGACAAGACTCTACCAATCGTAAAAATCATCTTAGCGGTTCTGTGGTAGTGGCTGCCAGAAATGAAGAACACACCATCAAAAACTTGCTGGAAGCGCTGGCAAATCAGCGCAATGGTAGTACTCCTGTACAATTTGTTATGGTGAATGATCGATCATCCGATGGAACCGGTGACATTCTTGAGAGATATGCCAGGAAGAGAAAAAACATGCGGGTAATTCATATTGAGACGGTACCTTCACGGATCAGCCCCAAAAAGCATGCTTTACAAAAAGGCATAGCCGGGGCTGAAGGTGAGATTATTTTAACTACCGATGCCGATTGTCAGCCCTCATCCTCCTGGATCGAAACTACCTGTGCCCGTTTCACTCCTGAAGTAGGTGTGGTGGCGGGCTTAGCCCCCCTGCAACCTTCGAAAAATTGGCTATCTAAATTGATTTGCCTTGAAAATCTGGCTTCAAATCTTGTCGCAGCCGGTACCACAGGCTGGCAGGTGGCGGTAACCTGCACCGGCAGAAATTTGGCTTTCCGTAAGGTCGTCTATGAGGAAGTCGGTGGTTATAAAGATCACATTCACAGCATTTCCGGTGATGACGATCTTTTCTTACAAAATGTTGCCCGGAAAACCTCGTGGAAAATCATTTTTAATGTACAGTTAGGATCAGCCGTTTTTAGCAAAGCTCCCATACGCATCTCCGATTACATCCGACAACGCCGGCGACATGTTTCAGCATCCAAATATTACCCCCGACATTTACAGGCAGCCTTTTTTATTTTTGAACTCGCGAATCTTGCCTTATTTGGCTTTCTGATCCGGGGTCTAATTCATACGACATATCTTTTGTGGGCGTTTATTATTTTTACCCTGAAGCTTTCTCTGGAATTCTGGGGGTTATATCTGGTGGCAAAGCGAGTAAATCAAAAAAGATTATTGTGGCATTTCCCGATCTGGCAAATATTTCATCTTGCAAATCAATGGATGATTAGCCCACTGGGTCTTGTAGGTAAGATTAAATGGAAATAGGTGCCATACACCGCAATTGAAAAAATTTGAGGCTCTATTAAATCATCTAGCAATTAGAAGCTATCTGGCTACTCTTTTAACCTGTTTAATTCACAAACTTTGAGGATGCCAATGTAAATCCCAATTTAACAAATCCCAAATCCCAGAATGTCGTTG
>CAZMEG010000082.1:0-10351 GCA_964565205.1 uncultured Cytophagia bacterium | reverse complement strand
ATTTTACAATTTCTGGATGTTTATTAAATACCGCTGTTTTAACGTCTTCATCAATATATACATAATCTCCTAGGATATCCTTAAATTTTTCCATTTAACTATCTCTCTACAACCTCAACACTCCTGTTTTATACTCAGGAATATCGGGATTGTTCATGGCCATCTCCAGTCCCCAGATCAGAGTTTTACGTGTTTCCCGCGGGTCGATGATGCCATCCACGACCAGGCGTGCGGCCGAAAAATAAGGGGAGGTTTCATATTCATACTTTTTAATGAGTTGTTGTCGAAATTCTTGTTTGGCTTTGTCATCCAAGTTTTTTTTAGTTAATAACACGGTATCTGCGGCTATCCCACCATCCATAACAGCCAGGCGCGCTGTGGGCCAGGAAAAGATCAATCGGGGATCATAGGCTTTGCCACACATGGCATAGTTGCCAGCGCCAAAGCTATTTCGTATTACAAAAGAAAATTTTGGCACCACCGAATTAGCCTGTACATTAACCATCTCGGCACCATCTTTGATAATACCATTGTTTTCTGCCACCTTACCCACCATGAAGCCGGTTACATCATGTAAAAAAACCAGAGGTATTAATCGTTCATTACATAGCATAATAAAATGAGCGGCCTTGTCGGCTGAATCGCTGTAAATGACATTCCCCATCTGTACCTGAGGGGGCTGTGGATTGCCATGGATATCGGGCGGCATCTGACGATAAACAGGCTTCCCCTCATTGGCCACAATCCCTACGGCAAAACCACCCACCCGGGCAAAACAGGTTATGATGGTTGGCCCATAATATGGCTTAAATTCCTCGAATCGGCTACCATCTACAATTCGGGCGATGATTTCCCGCATTTCATAGGTGCCGGTGGGTTCAGACGGCAGAATGCCCAGAATTTCATCCGGATCGTAGAGAGGGGGTTCACTCTCACTTCGGTCAAATCCGGCCAGAGGACGATGGCCAATGGCTGCCACCTGATCTCGAATCCATTGCAGGGCTTCATCTTCCGTATCGAATTGATAATCGGCCACCCCGCTAATGGCATTGTGCATGCTGGCCCCGCCCAGGGTTTCGGTATCTACCACCTGCCCGATAGCCGCCTTAACCAGAAAAGGCCCCGCTAAAAACATACTGGAATTTTTTGTAATCATCGCCAGTTCACTGCTCATACCCGGCAAGTAGGCGCCCCCGGCCACACAGGCACCAAATACGCAGGAAATTTGTGGTATGCCCATCGCGGCCATCTTTGCATTATTCCTAAATATACGTCCAAAATGGTATTTATCAGGAAAAATTTCTGCCTGTCGCTCCAGATTAACCCCGGCAGAATCCACCATGTAAATGATGGGCAGACGGTTTTCCATGGCAATCTCCTGGGCACGCAAATTCTTCTTGCAGGTCATCTCCACCCAGGCACCCGACTTGACCAGGGGATCGTTGGCCATAATCACCACCTTGCGACCACATACCGTTGCTACGGCCACAACTGTGCCTGCGGAAGGATAGCCGCCCGGAATATCGTGATACATATCATAAGCCGCCAGCGTACCGATCTCCAGAATTTCAGTTCCCGGATCGATCACCTTCTGAATTTTTTCTCGAACGGGATACTTACCACGTTTACGTAATTTTTCAATACCTTTTGGATCCGGTTCCCGTACTTCCTTAATTCGCATATTTAATTCACTCAAAAGCGTGAGCATGTAGCTTCGGCGTTTTTTATAATCTTCCGATTTAGTATCAAGAGTGCTTTCAAAAACTTTCATATTAATCCTGATTCTTTATTAATGCAAATCTTTCACCCGTAATTGGAGGGTTTTTCGTCCCTGCCACTCATTTTCATCAATAACGTAGGCCATTTCTACCTTCTTTTCTCCGGCTGAAATGCGATAATTCAAATCACCCAATCCATAGCCAATGGCATCCATAACAATTCCATCCTGACGAACTTTAAACTTTAAATGATTATTCCCAACAATAGAAGGGGAGCCCACTATTTGTAAATCTTTTGAATAAAACACAGGCCGCATATTTTGTGGACCAAATGGTGCCATTAATCTTAACAATTTTAATAAATTGGCATTGATTTCACGAAAGCGTAGTTCACCTTCAATAAATAATTTAGGGGTTAAAAGTTCTTCATCAAGGTATTCGTTGGCAATTTGATTTAATTTTTCACGCAGCCGGGGAATATTTTCAGCACTGATGGTCAGGCCGGCGGCATATTTATGACCGCCAAAATTTATCATTAATTCCTCGCATTTTTTTAAGGCCTGGTAAATATCAAAGCCAGGGATACTGCGCGCTGATCCCTTCCCGATACCGTTTTCAGTGGTTATCATGATAGTAGGACGATAATATTTTTCCACAATTCGGGAAGCCACAATTCCAATGACTCCTGGATGCCAACCTGGATTATTTAAAATCAATGCGAGGTTTTCTTCAAGATCAAAATGTGTTGTTATAAGTTCCAGAGCCTCATTAAATGTCTCTTCATCGATGTTTTTGCGATTTTTGTTTTCAGCTTCTAAAATTTTGGCGATATTTTTTGCCTGGGACTCACGTTGTGCGATTAAGAGCCGCACCGCTCGACCTGCGTCTCCCATTCGACCCACGGCATTTATTCGAGGCGCCAGAATGAATACGATATGCCCCGTGTCTATGTTTTTCTTTTTTAAACCAGAAATTTCCAAGAGCGCCTGTAAACCGATTTTTTTTGTTTCAGGAATACGTTTCAGGCCATGCCGTACAAGAATTCGATTTTCGTCTACCAGGGGGACGATATCCGCGGCACTACCAATGGCCACCAGATCCAGATAATCCTCCAGTATGGTATCTGGTAATCGAATATGTTTTTGTAAGCCCTGCAGGAGTTTAAAAGCCACACCTACTCCGGCCAATTCTTTGAAAGGATAAGGACAATCAGGGCGTTTGGGATTTAAAACAGCCACAGCAGCGGGTAGCTGGGTACCAGGTTGATGATGGTCACAAACAATCACATCCAGGCCCAGTTTATTGGCGAGATCTACTTCTTTAAGGGCTGTAATACCACAATCCACGGTGATGATTAATTGCACACCATTTTGATGAGCGGTCTGAATGCCCTTTTCCGAAAGTCCGTAGCCTTCGGAAAGTCGGTCAGGGATATAAAAACTCACTTCATAGCCCAGCGAGCGAAAAAATAGCATCAACATGGCGGTACCGGTGGTACCATCCACATCATAATCCCCATAAATAAGTATTTTTTCACGCTGCAAAAGCGCCTGTTGAATACGGTGTACAGCAACCATCATGTCCTGCATGAGGAAAGGGTCGTGTAAGTGGGA
The DNA here is from genome assembly GCA_964565205.1 of uncultured Cytophagia bacterium. Lineage (GTDB taxonomy): Bacteria > Zhuqueibacterota > Zhuqueibacteria > Oceanimicrobiales > CAZMEG01 > CAZMEG01. Next base: position 7,020 of record CAZMEG010000082.1, on the reverse strand, counting down.
CAAATCAGGGCTAAAATAACGGCGAGCTGAATCGAGATCGAAAATCCCTCGGTTAAATAACATTTTGGCCAATATGGGTGGGCTTTTCAATTGTTGCGCAAAGCTGGAAATCTCTTCTGGATCATGGTCATCCGCTACTAACCATTTTAATTCCATAAAACAGAACTCCCGTTACTTTCAGTACTCTCCCTCCACGGGATCCTCCACCCCGGCAAAAATCCGGGATAAATCTTCAGTAAAATTTCCAATCCAGAGCAGCCCTGTAAGCCGAATTCTGTCTTCCCCAACACCTCGTCCCATCTCAAGGATGCAGGACAAAGTGATTGGGGGAGGCGACCATTTATCTCAGCGACCTACCCGTCCCGCCCCTTTCTCATTGAGGAGAAAGGTTTCAGCGGGCCACCTTATTTCCCACACCAGATCCTCTCCGCAGAGAGAACCCGTGTGGGAAGGCGGGACTTATTTGGTCTTGCTCCGGGCGGGGTTTGCCTGGCTTCCGACATCGCTGCCGGAACGGTGAGCTCTTACCTCACCATTGCACCTTCGCCTGTGCCCTTCACCAGGGCCATCGGCTGTGTATTTCTGTGGCACTTTCCGTAGGGTTGCCCCTCCTCCGTTTTACGGAGCGCCCTGCCCTGTGGAGTTCGGACTTTCCTCACCCCGATGGTTCGGGGCGCGGTCGCCCGGGCTACTCTGGATTGGTATCCACTCTTTTGTTAGTGGGCAACCGCTTCCTGAGCATCTTTGTGAACTAAAATACGCCCACACGATTCACAAACAATCAAACGATCCATCGATCTTATTTCTAAAACTCGCTGAGGCGGAATAGCCGCATAACAACCTTTACATGCGTAATTTTCTACCTCAACCACGGCTAAACCACCTTTGGCTTTGCGTATTCTCTCATATTGAAAAAGAACCGGTTTACTAATTTGGTTGATAATTTCGCTTCGCCTTTTTTCTAATGCTTTCCACTCGCTTTCGGTTTCCTTAACTTTATCACTTAATTCTTTTTCTTTCATTTCCAATTTTTTCTGTAAATCCTCAATCTTTTTCTTTTGCGCTTCAATTTCAGGATTTAGCTGTTCATCCCGATTCATGGCCTCCAGTATTTTAGTCTCAACTTCATCTAATTTCTCACGTGTGTTATCTATTTCTAAAGATATCGCATCGTATTCGCGATTGGTTTTTACCGAATATAGCTGATTTTGGTATTTATCCAGTTGTTGTTCCAGAACTTTGACTTCTCCTTCCCAGTGAAGCCTTGCCTTTTTCAGTTCCTCCTGTTCTTTTTCCAGAGTTTTCAACTGTTCTTGATATTCATTCAATTCACGTTGCAATTGTTCCACCTGCTGGGGTAAATCTCCTTTTACCGCTTCCAGTGCCTGAAGTTCATTATCGATATTTTGTAATTCAATCAATCGCCTTATTAAGTTTTTCAACGGAATTCTCCTTATGTTAGCCTGTAAAACAAAAATGCACCTTTAAGAAGGTGCATTTTACAATTTTGATATTTCTATTATTGAGGAGTATATTTGATAATGGTTTCGTAATCTTACACCTCATTTAGTTTATTTTAAATTTGAAAAAATATATGAATTGCGTAATTTAAAAGCAAGTATTTTCCATAATTTTTTTAAAAATTTAGCTATTTGGAAATAAAATTGATTAGATACTAAAAAACCAATTACTGTATTTGTGAAAAAAACACCCTGAGGTGTATCCTTTTCCAGTGAGGGCTTGACCGTGGCTTCCCAGACTCATTTCACCCGCTTTTGAAATCGTATGGAACTCATAGTTATAATAATGGCACCAAAAAGTGCCAGACTCACAATTTCTTTAATAAGAAAACGAGGTGTGGTACCTTTTAAAAATATTTCTCGCACTATGATCATGAAATAGCGCATGGGATCTAAATAGGTAATTTTCTGAATAAATGGAGGCATATTGGCGATGGGGAACAAAAATCCAGACATGAAAATCATGAAGATCATGAAAAACCACGAAATAAACATAGCTTGTTGCTGGGTCTGGGCTAAAGTAGATATAAAAATCCCCAGGCCCAGGGTGGAGAGTAAATACAATGCCGCTAACCCATAAAGCCATAAAAAATTCCCCACCATTTTTAAGTGAAACACCAGAAACGCCACCCCGAGCATCATGGTTAATTCAACGAATCCCAAAATTAGAAATGGCAACACCTTGCCCAGGATCAATTGATAAGTTTTAATGGGGGTTACCATGAGCTGCTCCAGAGTACCAATTTCCTTTTCACGCACTAATCCCATGGAGGTGAGAAACATACTGATCATGGTGAGTAGCACCACAAGCAGGCCGGGTACCATGTAATTCTTGCTTTTTAAGTCAAGATTGTACCACATTCGGGTCTCGGCTTGAACGGTGTGTAAGGATGTAAAACTTATCATCCGTGGTAAGTAGGTGGTAAACCATTCAATCATGAAATTCTGCAAAATACCCTGGGCGTAACCCAGAGCAATACCGGCCGTATTGCCATCCAGGCCATCAACAATGATCTGGATCTGGGGAAATCGATGAAGCTGGAGGTCCCGGGTAAAATTTACCGGAATTACCAGTGCCATCTGGGCATCCCAATCATCAATGAGCGTGCGTATCTCACGTGGACTATCCACATAGCCTTTGAAATTAAAATAAGGATTGTGTTGAAATTTACGGATAATTTCCCGGCTTACTGGAGTGCGGTCAAAATCGGCCACGATGAATTTTACATGTTTAATATCAATGGTGATAGCAAATCCTAAAATGGTGAGCTGAACCAAAGGTGCAAAAAGTAGTATGAACATCATAGCCCTGTCCCGGCTAATTTGGCGAAATTCCTTTTGAATTAGATACAGAATTTGTTGCATTTCACACTTCCAGAGTCGTCTGAAATTTTTTCACACTTACGACCAGTAAAAAAATCCCAAATAACAAAAGCGTAGCGATCTCGGGGAATAATTGCATGAAAGTATTGCCTTTTAACATGATCCCCCGAATTATGATCAGAAAATAGCGGGCCGGTACCACATAAGTGATCATTTTCAGAATTCTCGGGAAACTGTCAATGGGAAAAATAAATCCCGAAAGTATAACCGTGGGTAACAGCGTGGCCATCAGAGCCATCATCATGGCCACTTGCTGGGTTCTGGCAATAGTGGAAATGAGGAGTCCTAAACTTAGTGCAACAAAAATAAACACTAACGAAGCAAACAGTAATAGCACTAAATTTCCGATGAAAGGCACTTTATAAACCAGATGGGCTATGGTGAGGATAATGAGCAGGTCAATGAATGCCAGTATTATATAGGGAACCACCTTTCCGAAGATGATTTCAGACGGCCGAATAGGAGACACCAGGATTTGCTCCATGGTCCCGGTCTCTTTTTCTCGCACAATGGCAATGCTGGTCAGGAGAGCTGAGATCATCACCAGAATGAGCGCGGCAAGGCCTGGCACAAAAAAATGAGAGCTTTTCATGGTTGGATTGTACCATATGGATGTTTCCACATCAAATAATGGCTGGACTCCCTGTTCCAGATTGTACCTCTGAAAAACGGCATTGCTGTAATTTCGAATAAGCAGAGCCGCATTGGAATCGCTGGCATCAATAATAACCTGAACCGAAGTACTAAGCCCCCGATAAAGACGCCTGCTAAAATCGAAAGGAATAATTAGTACCATTCTTGCTCGACGATTGGCGAAAATATCCGATATGTGAGATTCAGAATTGGAAAAATAGTGAACGGTAAAAAACTTGCTCCCCTCAAATTTCCGCACCAGCTCACGACTTTCAGGACTTTTATCATGGTCCAGAACCAGCATCTCGATGTTTTGAATTTCCAGATTTAAAGCAAACCCATACAAAAAAAGCATGACTACCGGCATGACAATGACAATAATCAGCGTGCGAAAATCCCGGCGAATATGGTAAAATTCTTTTTTAATGATAGGTAAAACTCTGGAAAATTTCATGTACTACCCCTCATGACGAGGTGTTACAGATGATAAAGCATAAAATACACCACAACCCCGGTAACGGAAACATAGAGCCACAAAGGAAAAGTCCAGCGAGCAATTTTTTTATGCCGTTCAAAGTTCCCTTTAAAGGCACGGGTCAGGGTAATGATTACCAGTGGTACATCCACCATGGCTAAAATAGTATGTGTAGTTAAGATGATAAAATAAATTAACCGAATGAGTCCTATTCCGGTGAAATGCCGGGAGCCAGTGTGGTAGTGATAAATGAGGTAAGAGGTAAAGAACAAAAGGGAAGCTCCACAGGCTGAAAGCATGCAAATTCTATGATAAGAAATACGTTTTGTGCGAATAAAATAGTAACCCAGGCTTAGAAAAAATGCGCTGATCGCATTGAGAGTGGCATTAACCGTGGGTAAATCCGCTATGGAGATCACGTAGTACCGTTCTTTCTTAATTTTTTAATATCGTGTATAATGGATTCCAGAAGTTCTTGATCGGTACCATCGTAATAACCACGTATTTGTCCCCTTTGATCTACCAGAACAAATTTTATGCTGTGTGGGATTTCATCTTTACTCACGGTGTCATTGGGAGTAACCCCGGCACTCAAATGAAACCCTATTTGGGCTAAACGAACAATCTCTTTTTTGGGCCCTGTGAGAAAAAACCAGCGATTTTGATCCGCACCATAATTTTTTGCATATTGAGATAGAACTTCCGGAGTGTCCCGTTCCGGATCTACCGAGATGGAAACCAGTTTGACATTCCAGGAGGTGGGTAGAGCCTTTTGTAATTGGGCCATTTTTGCCGACATGATGGGACAGGTACCACCGCAATTTGTGAAAATAAAATCAGCCACCCAAATTTTGCCGGCTAAATTCTCACGGGTAAACACATTTCCTCTTTGATCAACCAAAGAAAATTCTGGCACATTACCATAAACCGGTAGTGCGGCTGTTTTTTGAAAAGGAATTTTAATGTAAAATAAAATCGCCAATGCCAACCCGATGCTTAACACAAGCAGGATGATTAATATGGTCAACAGCCGTTTAAAAGCTTTGCGTTGTTTTTCCAGTTCCTGCATAATCAGGTTCCAATTTTATCTAAGGTCATGAAAATTAGCAATAAAGGTAGATAAAAAATGGAGGCCAGAAGTAGCTGTCTGGCTCGCACATAGGTCTTTTGTTTGGCCAGGATAATGCCTGTATATAGAAAGCCCAGACCAAGTAACAGGGCACCGAGAAAATAAATAAACCCTGTAACCCCTAACATTGTAGGCATAAGACTAACTATGAGTAAAGCCATGCAATTAATCAAAATATGACGACTGGTTATGGTTCCTTCTTTATCCACCAGTGGGAGCACTTTAAATCCACCACGGGCATAATCATTCCGGTAGAGCCAGGCGATAGCCAGAAAATGGGGAATTTGCCAGAAAAATAAAATGCCAAACAAAACCCAGGCTGCTATTTCGATAGATCCATGCCCCGCTACCCATCCACCTACGGGAGGTAAAGCTCCCGGCACAGAACCGATGAAAGTCGATAAAGTGGTTTTCTGTTTGAGTGGGGTATAAACGTAAATATAAAGGAGTAGTGTCAGGGCAGCCAGTCCTCCTACAAGTGGTCTGACCATAAAAGTTAAATAAAAAATCCCAAAAATAGAAATAACCCAGGAGAATATTTGAGCTTCTACCGGTTTGATTTTACCGGAAGGCAGGGGGCGCAATCTGGTTCTTTTCATGCAAGCATCCTGTTCGCGCTCAATTAACTGGTTGAGTGCGTTGGTGCCTCCGGCTACCAAAAATGTCCCCAGTAATGTATGAACAAGGAGCCAGATATTGAGCTCCTGCTCTGTGCCCAGATAAAAACCGGCAAAGGTGGAGATAACCACCAGAAATGTAACACCCGGTTTGGTTAATTCATAATATTGTTTTAATTTTTCTCTCATAGCATTTCATACCGTGGATTGATTTAATACTACTTCTTCTTGTATACTACTTGACGATTCAACTCTTTTCATGATTTGTAGAGTCAAATAAAAGCTCAAGCCAAGAATTAAAGCCCCGTTAGCCACGTGAGCCGTGGTGGGTATCACAGCCATTTTGCTCCATACGGTAATAGCGGCAAGAACAATTTGCACAATCAACGCAAGGAGTAAAATTGCAGCCGATTTAAACAGTAATGTTTGTTCTTTAAAACTTTTAGATATCCTGATATATGTCCAGAAGACAGCCACACTCACCAGAAAAGCTCCCAATCTATGCATGAAATTTATGATGATTTGATTGTTTACCAGCGGTGGAATGAGCCTGCCCCAGGATAAAGGAAAATCAGGGATAGCCAAACCGGCTCCCATGTGGCGCATAATAGCGCCAAGGATTAATTGTACAAAAACCAGGGCGGTCAGTACAACGGATAAAGCTGGTAACGAGGGTTTACCCGTATCTACCACGGGGCCCTGAACTTCCTGCCATGATTTGGAAGTAAACACCGCCAGTCCAATGGTCATGCAAAAAAAAGTTTGGGCTATGGTGCCATGAGCTACGGAGACCGCAGTAGGCAATTTTAGCAAAACCGTGATGCCCCCTAAAATCCCCTGAATGATCACGGCCAGAAGTGCCCCCACACCAAACCAGCGAACCCATCGGCGGGGCTCTTTCAACCAGAGCCAGATAACCAGAACTACGGTCAGTAAACCCACAATAGAAGCTACCATACGGTGCCCGTGTTCATAAAGGATGCCCCCGACCATTTTTGAAATGGGGTAGGAAAACATGAAATGCCCATAGGTAGTCGGCCAATCCGGTACCGACAGGCCCGAATCGGTGCTGGTTACCAAACCGCCTATAAAGATCAGCAAAAAAGTAGCCCCAACCAAAAGGATCGTGTATCGATGTAACCACTTGTTATAATACATAAAAAATTTAAGCCTCCTCAATTTAAAACGATTTCAATTATAATGAAAAAAATGCTAAAAATCAAGCAATTCACGAATTGTCTGAAGACAACACCTGAAATCCTA
>CAZMEG010000081.1:1331-10408 GCA_964565205.1 uncultured Cytophagia bacterium | reverse complement strand
GGATCGGTGTAGGCCAGATACCGTCCGTACCGCAAATGATGGTAGGTCTGGGCTAATTCTATAAATCTGGGACCCACATATCCATAAATCTTTTCAGGTGTACCAATTCGGCCACTTAATAACCATTTAAATGAGTCAGGCTTATCGGTTCCATTTAAATAAGCTGCACAATCAAACTCAGGAAACCGTTTTTTAAGCAATTCATAAAGTTCATTGGAAGTGATATCTAATTTTCTGTCTTCAGGTGCTGTGTAAGGAATACCTTCCAGATTTACCTTGCGGGCTCCGGCGTAATAATCAAATCGTCCATCGAGCGTGGCCGCTCGAAAGGCAATAAACACCATCACATGTACTTTATCGATATGTTTATGAGCCCAGTCCAGTAGATCAGGCACGTATTCCAGGGTATCCTCATAAACCGTGGAATTAAAGGCACAGGAGAGCCCACCCTCCTCATAAAGCATTTCCGCATAATATTCGCGCAGTTCATTTAATTCCAGTTCGGTTTTATTTTTCCAGTGGGGGCGCCGCTGTTTGCTATCAATATGAAAGGTGAAACCTTTGACACCGGCCGCCTTGAGCTCCTTCAAGAGTTCACGGGTCAGGGCAATGCCATTAGTGTTAATAATGGGTTTCAGACCGGTTTCGGCCACCATTTTGACTATTTCCACAATTTGAGGATGTACCAGGGGATCACCACCGGCAATGGAGACACCATCGCTTTTACGATATTTCAAAAAGATATTGAGTTCTTCACGTATCTTTTCCAAAGATTTATGCCCCTGAGGGTCATTAATTCGATAACATCCTTCACAGTAAAGATTGCACTTCCAGGTGGGCTCCAGCCAGGAGATGGCATTATCAGTTAAATTCCACGGCAATCTATAATATTTCGTCGGATCCAGATAAACAGCCATTAGAATTCCCTCCTTTCATGTTCAAGTATATCAGTACCGATTTACTTGATTTGAATATAAAAATATATTGATAAATGTCAATATAAAAATTTTTCTCTTTTAACTTAAAAATTCACTCTCCATTATTTCATTATTTCAACAATTCTCTTGACTTACTGATTGCTAATTGATAATTTTAATTAAAAAATTGAACTGTATCTCTTCCTAAATTGATGAATAATGTAAATTATCTGCATAAAGAGTTAGAAAAAATTTTACCATCCCAAAGAATTCGTTCCCGCCTCATTGATTTAATCGCCTATGCCAGTGATGCCAGTTTTTATCGTTTAATTCCCAGGGTTGTTGTGCTGCCGAGCACCATTGATGAAATTCAAAAGCTGTTTCAGTTTAGTCAAAGATGGAAGATTCCTCTAACTTTTCGTGCTGCGGGCACCAGCCTTTCCGGTCAGGCTATTAGCGATGGTATTCTGGTGGATATTTCCAGATACTGGCGAGGGGTTTCGATTGAGAACGCCGGTCGAAAGGTGCGGGTGCAACCGGGTGTGATCGGGGGGTATGTCAATCAACTTTTGCGGCCTTACGGGGCCAAGTTGGGACCAGATCCCGCCTCCATTAATGCCTGTATGATGGGAGGGATTCTGGCTAACAACGCCAGTGGGATGTGTTGTGGGGTAGCACAAAATTCTTATCATACCCTGGATTCTTTGACCTTTGTGTTACCCAACGGCTTGGTCATCGATACAGCCAGCCAGGAAGCCGATGCTATGTTTCGCAATAAGGCTCCAGATATAGCAGAAGGTTTAAGACATCTCAAACAAAAAATCGAATCCAATCCCTCTTTGAAGAAAAAGATACGTCAAAAATATTTAATGAAAAACACCACCGGTTATTCCCTGAATGCTTTCCTGGATTTTTCCAGACCGGTGGAGATCATGCGACATTTGCTCATCGGATCAGAAGGTACGCTGGGCTTTATTGCAGAAGCAGTGCTGAACACCGTACCGGATCATCCTTTCAAATATACAGGCCTGCTATTTTTTCCCTCCATTCAGGCGGCATGCGAAGCCATTATACCTCTAAAAAATTCGGGTGCCATGGCTCTGGAAATCATGGATCGCGCTTCTTTGCGTTCCGTACAAAATCAGCCTGAGGTCCCACATCTGGTAAAAACATTGCCTGATGAAGCCACCGCACTCCTGGTAGAGTACCAGTGTGCTGATTCGTCTGCTTTAATGAAAAGCAAAAAGAAAGCTCAGGAAGTGTTTCGAGGTTTGCGTCTCTTGCACGATCCAATTTTCACCACCGATCCACGGGAGCAACAAAATCTCTGGAAAATTCGCAAAGGTCTCTTCCCTTCTATTGGTTCTGTACGTAATCAGGGTACCACCGTGATCATTGAAGACGTGGCTTTTCCATTGCCTGCATTAGCCAGCGCTGTAACAGACCTGCAGCTACTTTTTCAGAAATATGGCTACTCTGAGGGCATTATCTTCGGGCATGCCAAAGATGGAAATTTGCATTTTGTGATTACTCAATCATTTAATGAAAAAGCTGAAGTTCAGCGCTATGAGCAGTTTTTAGATGAAATGGTAAACATGGTGGTGAATAAATATCATGGAGCATTAAAAGCTGAGCATGGCACAGGGCGAAATATGGCTCCTTTTGTGGAAGTAGAATGGGGGGAGGAAGCTTATTCGATCATGAAAGAATTAAAGTCTCTCATTGATCCCCAAAATCTGTTAAATCCCGGTGTAATCATTAATTCAGATCACGATGCCCATGTAAGAAATCTTAAATCGCTGCCAGTAATTGAAGAAGAAGTGGATAAATGCACGGAATGTGGGTTTTGCGAATCCCACTGTCCCAGTCGTGATCTTACCTTAACCCCCAGGCAACGCATCGTTGTGCGTCGTGAGATGGCACGGTTAAAGGGTAAAAACAAAGACCGGTTATTGCAATCCCTTTGGCAAGATTATCGTTATGACGGCATGGATACTTGCGCTGTGGATGGTCTTTGTGCTACCGCCTGTCCGGTTGAAATTGATACCGGTCAATTGATAAAAAAACTACGTCAGGAAAATCTCTCTACAAAGACGAAGAAAAAAGCCATTTGGTTTGCCAATCATTTTATTCTTCTTGAACAGGCCGCCCGTTCAAGCCTAAAGATAGGGCACGCATTTCAATCTCTTTTAGGATTTAAGGCTTTATTCAAAATCACCTGTTGGCTGGAAAAAGCTCTGGGTAAACCCATCCCTAAGTGGTTGCCGGTTATGCCAGAAGCAGCCCCCAATTTTAATTTTAATACTGCAAAAATGACTGCCGATGCGGTCTATTTTCCAGCTTGTATTACCAGAACCATTGGGACTTTACCAGGAGAGAACTATTCAATTCCTGAAGCTCTGCTAATTTTGGCCAGGCGGGCTAATCGGAGTTTATGGATTCCGAAAGATTGTACCGGAAAATGTTGTGGGACACCTTTTGCATCCAAGGGGTTCAGGGCGGCTTACCAGCAAAAGATTAATCAATTGATTGAATCATTTTGGGAATGGAGCGATTCGGGTCGTTTACCAATAATTATGGACACCAGTACCTGCACTTATACTTTAAAAAACTGTTACGGTGATTTGAGCGAGGCCAATCGTAAAAAATTCAATCAATTAAAAATATTAGATAGCATCCAATTTGTCCATGATTATCTTTTAAAGAATTTAAAAATTGATACAAAATTAAAATCGGTGGCGCTGCATCCGGTGTGTTCGGTGGTAAAAATGAATCTGTCGGAAAAATTTAAATCCATTGCAGAAGTTTGCGCAGAACAGGTGGTTGTACCTTTAAAGGCGGGCTGTTGCGGTTTTGCAGGCGATCGTGGACTGTTATTTCCAGAATTAACCAGGTCGGCCACCCGCGCCGAAGCTACTGAAATTATAACCAGTCCTTTCGAAGGATATTACTCCTGCAATCGAACCTGTGAATGGGCCCTTACTTTAACCACCGGAAAACCTTATGAGTCTTATTTAAATCTGGTTGAAATGGCTACCCGGAAGTAGTTTATCCTGAATAATGACCACATGATTATAATCCATTGGGAATAAATGTGATTACTGCAAACTCGACTTTATTCAACAAAATTTATGAATGATGCATTTTATATAATCCGGGAGTAAGTCCTATGAAAATTCAAAATAAGACAGCACTAATAACAGGCGCTGCCCGCGGTATTGGCCAGGCCATAGCTGTTCAACTGGCTAATCATGGTGTAGACATCATTGCTATTGATTTAAAAATGGAAGATTTAAAAGAAACCGAACAACTCGTTCAGCGGAGCCATCGCAAATTCTTTGGCTTTGCCTGTGATATTAGTGAAGAAGCCTCCATATTAACCATGCTGGCAAAAGTGGAAGATCAGACTCCAGGATTTGACATTTTGATCAACAATGCAGGTATTTTACCAAGCGGTCCCTTTCTTGAATGTGAATTTTCAGTGTGGCGCAAGACTATCGAAGTGAATCTGATTGGCCTGATGATGCTAACCTATCGGGCCCTACCGGCCCTGCTCAATCGGTCTGAAGGACATATTGTCAATATCGCCAGTATAGCAGGTAAATTTGGAACCGAGGGAGTGGCAGCTTATGCGGCTTCAAAACACGGTGTGGTAGGTTTTAGTTCTGCACTGCGTGAAGAGTTGCGGGACACTTCTGTTGGGGTAAGCTGGATCTGTCCAAGCCTGGTAGCTACCCGACTGAGTGAAAATGTTTCCTATACTTTTCTCACTCCCAAAGTCTCACCCGAGGCCGTTGCTCGAGCCGTGTGCAAAACCATAGAGACGAATGCTGCCGAAGTTTTTGTACCTAAACGAGTACGCCTAGTCGTTTCGATTTTTCCAGCGCTTTCGCAAAGATTGGCACGCTGGATTCTTAAATGGAGCAGAGCCTCGGAGGGTTGGGTCACAGCAAAAAAGTCTTTGGTAAATTAAATGTGCGTGAGATACACAGCACCATACCATTATATCTCCCGACTGTTGGGGTTAGATGCTGTTAATGGCAGTGAGATTTCGGACACACCCGGGTAATACATCAGTCTCAGTGAGTAAAACTTGTTCCCAAGTTTTCCGACTTGGGAACAAGGGTAATGGGAACCTAACCGTAACTGAGGTTTTACTCACACGGGTATTTTTTTATTGACACACGGATGAAAATTTGTTATATTAACCACGCTTTTAGCAGAAAATTGGAACTTTTAAAATAGCATCTCGGTTATTATTTGACGGAATTGAGGGTATAGCTCAGCAGGTAGAGCAGCGGCCTTTTAAGCCGTTGGTCGAAGGTTCGAATCCTTCTACCCTCACTTTTTTATTTTAGCGCCGTTAGCTCAATTGGCAGAGCAGGGGCCTCTTAAGCCCAAGGTTCGGGGTTCGACTCCCTGACGGCGCACTAATAAATACCCCCCAATTGACTTAAATTTAAAACCCTCTTCAGTCTTCCACTACATTTACTAACATTCAAACACTTTAACCTCCACGAATCAACCTCTGCTTTTCTACGTATATAATTGCCAGCCGTAAAAATACTTTGATAATCTCAATTCCATTTACTAAATTGGCGTGGAATTGGGGGGACAAAACAAGAATAAAGGATGAGCGATGAATTATTCAGAGGCTTTATATTTTACTTTTCGTGATGAGAAATGGATAAAAAAAATTCTCATCGGTGGTGTGTTTACTTTTATTAGCTTCTATTGTGGTCTCTTTTTTATTCTTGGATTCTTTGTTATGGGATATTATTTACACGTTATTAAAAATGTAATGAGAAATGAAAAGACTCCATTGCCCGATTGGTCCGACCTGGGTAAAATTTTTGTGGATGGAGTCGTAGGGACCATCATATTCTTTATTTATTTTATCCTTATCGGTCTATTGTTCACGTTGCCTATTGTAAGAATTGCCAGCGATCCTTTTATTATGGGCGTTGAAAAGGGAATCACCATAACCTTTATTAGTCTTATAACTTTAATTGCGTGGTTTTTAGTTATCAATACAGCTCTGATTCAATTTAGTATTAATAATAATTTTTCATCGGCATTTAATCTTTTAGAAATTTTAAATTTTATTAAAGATAACTTCGGCAATTTGCTGGCCATTGCCATTTTTTCAGCTATTTTGAACGGCATTTTATTTCTGGCAGGATTGGGTATCTTGGCGCCGTTTACTAACTTCTGGGGATTAGTAATTCAGGCGCATCTTTTAGGGCAATGTGGATTAGAACATTTTAAATCGACCCCCATGGTGAAAGCCGCTTAATTTTATGAGCCACAATTTTAAATTTTGGAAAGTTACTGCTCTACTTTTAATAGGATTTGTCTCTTTCCTGTATATTATTATCAGTACTGTTTCCGATATCTATTATTTAATCTCCACACCCGTAGCCGGTATCGTTTATAAAATTGACCGGCAGACGGGTTATAATGAGGTGGTGGAGGTCATCCGTAAGGGACCGGCTGAACAGGCTGGACTGCAACCTGGCGATCTCATCGTTGCTTTTAATGGGAAACCATTAAATCCTGAATACGATTTTGGCAAAGCCATGGAGAAGGTCAAAATTGGAACGCCTGTGGTTCTGACCATTCTCCGCGATCACTCCCTTTTTAAAATCTCTTTGGCAACCGGACGACGTCTTTATGTCTATAGCCGTGCCATATTTTTTTCTTTGCTTCCCGGTGTATTTTTCAGCTATGCTTTGTTTATTATCGGGGTTTTTGTTTTATTCAAAAAAATAGAAGACCGGACAGCCCATGTGTTCTTTCTACTGGTCATATTCTGGGCGCTGGCCATGTGGCATTCTTTTCCTTTTACTTCTCACAATTGGCCGGAATCGTTGGCCTGGTTAAATACGCTGATGATTTTAATATCCTGGCCACTTGCGGTAAGTTTGTTGTTACATTTCACTCTGATTTTTCCTTTTGAAAAACCTTTATTGAAAAAGAATCCCATACTGGTTTTAAGCCTGGTTTATTTACCGGTACTCACAGGCATTCCTTTTTATTATGCTAAAACCCATGGAATTAGCTGGGCTGATGAATTTTTGAGTTACAGTTGGGGTATTTTATTCACGATTTTGTTTACGGCCTCCATGAATAGCCTTGGGTATGCTGTGAAAAAGGCCCCGGATGCCCATACCAGAACCCAGGCGATTTTTATGTTGTGGGGGACCAATTTTACTCTGCTTCTACCCACGGGAATCTATTTTCTTCCACGACTCTTTCTTGGTAAAGGTCTTCCCTATTCAGAATATATTTTGTTACTGGTGGTGTTCTGGCCCCTTGTACTGGCCTATGTGATAGTCAAGCATCGATTTATGGATATCGATGTAATCATCAAACGCGGTGTGGCTTATGCTTTGATGTCGGGATTTGTGGTGGCCGCTTACTTTTTACTGGTCGTGGGCATTGGAAAACTGTTTTTATATTTTACCGGTTCCACCAGTCAGATTGTCACTATAATCGCTACTTTACTAATTGCGGCACTATTTAATCCGGTTAAAAACCGAATTCGAGAATTTGTGGATCGTAGCTTTTATCCGAGTCGATTTACTTATCGGAAGGCTATACACAATTTTAGTCATCAACTGGTAAGAGTTGTGGATCTGGAAAAATGGCTTAAACTTATTCGTACATTCTTTACAAAAACCATGACGATTTATCCGGTTTACCTTTACTGGTGGATGCCTGAAGAACGAAAATTCAAGCTGCTGCGATTGACCGATGAGGCCTCTTTGAATGCTCCGGCTTTTTCCCGACAGGATCAGGTGGTGAAATTACTTGAAGAAAAGCAACATTATGTGGATGTTTCTCCATTGCATGAGATTCCAAATTTTCTTTCCGAGGATGAACTCCATAAATGGGCCAAATTAAAAGCGGAAATTGTCATTCCTTTGATTTACAAAGGGCAGCTTCGTGGTTTCATATCTTTAGGTCCTAAAGCCGAGGATGAACCCTATTTCACCGAGGATTTAGAGCTCATCGAGACCCTGAGCGATCAGATTAATATCTCTCTGGAAAATGCTCTATTAACCGAAGAATTGCGAGAACAGGCGAGATTAAAGAAAGAACTGGAAGTGGCCCGTCAGATTCAATTGAGTACGCTTCCACAATCGGACCCCCGGGTACCCGGTCTTCAGATCAGCGGGATTTCCATTCCGGCCTTCGAGGTGGGGGGTGATTATTATGATTACATTGATTTTGGCGAAGACCGATTGGGAATCGTGGTAGGAGATGTTTCTGGAAAGGGAACTTCGGCCGCACTTTATATGTCGCAACTGAAAGGGATTTTAAAAACTGCCTGCCGATACCACCAGTCTTTGAAGTCCCTGGTAGTTGAAGTGAATGCCATCACCTATCAGAGCATTGATATGAAATCTTTTATTACCCTGTCCTGTGCTCTGTTCGATTTGAAGAAAAAGAACCTGCGGCTGGTACGAGCGGGCCATTTGCCGCTTATCTATTATTCGGCCAAAGACCAGAGTTGCCATGAACTTATTCCAAAAGGCATAGGAATAGGTCTGGAAAATGGCAAAATTTTTAATAAGGAATTGGAGGAAATCCAGCTTAAATTTCATCCGGGTGATGTCTTTTTATTCTATACCGATGGCATTGTGGAAGTACACGAAAATTTTTCCAGCAGCAACGAATATGAAATCTCCTGGTTGGAGTATCTACTCAAAACACATGCTCAAGAAAGCGCTGCAGAGATTCGGACAAGAATTATTGACCAGGTAAAAAGATTCACAGATGGGGAATATCAAAAGGATGATATGACATTGGTGGTGGTGAAGGTGGAGTGAATACTTTGGAGAAAACTAAATGAAACTTCCTGATTCAGAAATTCTTCCTATTAAATATTTATCCGCTGTTTTTAAATATACAACCAATTCATATAAATTTTATTGGTTTTTAGCCATTTTCGAGGCTTTTCGAGAGGAGATTTTTGATTTACTGGGGCCTAATGGCGCCGGTAAAACCACGACCCTGGAAATGATCGAAGGCCTGCGCAAACCCGATGCCAGTGAGCTTTACATCGCTGGGTACAATGTGCAGAATGACTCATAATCTAACTGAGCTTGTGTTGCATGAATGGCCAATGGTGTTCTAGAGCAAACAGTTCAAAAA
>CAZMEG010000081.1:0-1321 GCA_964565205.1 uncultured Cytophagia bacterium | reverse complement strand
GAATTAAATTTTAATGGTGACATTATGAAAACCAAAAAGATTCAAATTCCCCAAGATAAAATTATTGAATTTTGTCGCCAACGAAAAATATCCGAGTTGGCTTTATTTGGTTCTGTACTTCGTAATGACTTTCGGAATGATAGTGATATTGATATTCTGGTGACATTTGCACCTGATACAAAATATAGTCTATTTGATTTAGCATGTCTGCAGGATGAGTTAGAATCCATTTTCGGTCGTAAGGTCGATTTAGTTGAAAAAGCTAGCTTACGCAATCCATTTCGGCGTTATCATATTTTAAAAAACCTGGAAATAATTTATGCAGAGTGATAATCGTGATCTAGCCTTTCTCTGGGATATGAGAGAAGCTGCTCTTGATATTTTAGAATTCATAAAAGATGTAGATTTTTCTGAATTCGCTTCTAATAAACAACTCCGTTATGCTGTTGAACGCCAAATATTCTAAAGGTTTTCGGCTGCATTAGACCATTCATTCCCTATAGATATTATCGTTAAAACTCCAGAGCAAGTAAAAAAACGTTTAAAAGAAGGTGACTTCTTTTTGCAAGATATTATGACTTTTGGAAAAGTGATTTATGAACGAACTAACAAAAGAGTGGGTCGAAAAAGCCGAAGCTGACTATCATAGTGCCTTATTTTGCAGTTGCTTTTCGTTACCCTGGAGAATCCGCTACTCGTGAAGAGGCTCGTAATGCAATTCAAGCAATGAAAAGTCTCAGGCCAATTTTGAGAAAAATCTTGGGCTTGATGGAGAAAGATGATTTCAGTTAAGCATAAATATCCACCCCGGATGAATAGGAGGTAATAACCACACTTTCACCAAATTGATTATAAAGCTGTGTGCCTTCCTGTTTTTTCTTAGCAAGTTCCATTCTGGCTTCAAATTCCATGCGGGTTGCTTCGGCGGCTACCCGGCGATCCTGGCTTGACGGGTTTTGAGGGGCCAGTGCCGCTTTGCGAATCTGGCGCGCTTTGCGGATGGTGGCTTCGGGGTCGTTAGGTACTTTGGAGGTGTCAATTTTTACTTCACCCGCTACGGCATATTTTTTACCATCCGGACCTGTAACAAATTGAAAATGAGGGCCACTCACCGAAATTCCGGCTGCAGCAGCCTTGTGAGCCTGTTCATGACGACGTACCTCGGCGTCAATCTTCTTCAGTTCGGCAAGCTGTTTTTGTTCTGCCTCTGAAAGTTGAGAGCCTGGAACCAGTGCTTTTGTGGATGCCTTCGGCAATTGGGGACGAGAATATACATCGAAGCTGGAAAGATTTATATTTGAAATGGCCATCTAAACTGAAT
>CAZMEG010000080.1:4839-10477 GCA_964565205.1 uncultured Cytophagia bacterium | reverse complement strand
GTAAATGGAAAATTTCACTATTATTCAGGATATATAATAACCAAAAATAGATTAATATAAAATCTATTATGTTCGGAGTAACAAATGAAAGAGATAATCACAGATATCGTTATTCCAGGGACCGCTGTGCTTGGCGCCGGTATCGGTGGGGCAATTAGCATTTACATTTACTATCGGAATAGCAAACTACAACGAGCACAATGGCTTTACTCCCTGTTTGAGAAATTCTTCTATGAATCCCGATATGCTGAAATCCGCCAGCTTCTTGACTATGACAATGAGCAGGAAATTAATAGGTTACGGGAAACCCTCACAAGTCACTCCGAAGCACAACTCGAAGAAAAGCTGGTTGATTACCTTAATTTCTTTGAGTTTATCGCTAGCCTGTGGGGACTTAGGCAGCTTTCGATCCGTGAGATTCGCATGATGTTTAATTATTACATCAGACAACTTGGGGAATATGATTTTGTTATGAAGTATCTCCAGAATGAAGGCTTCGAGGGCCTTGCAGGTCTTGTTGTAAAAATCAGAGGATTGAAAGAACTAAAATGAAGGACGTATTCCTTTTCGTATACGGAACGCTCCGTCGTGACATTGGCAGCGAGATGTATCACTTGCTTGCTCGATATGCTGACTTTGTTGGCAACGCAATCTACCAAGGAAAGCTTTATAAAATCGACGACTATCCTGGTGTTGTTCCATCGGATGATCCATCGGATATTGTACATGGCGAAGTCTATCGACTTCGCGAACCAGAATTAGTCTTGTCACGTTTAGACCAGTACGAAGAATGCGGTCCGGGTTTTCCAGAGCCAACGGAGTTCATTCGGGCGATTCAGCAAGTTCAACTCGAGAGTGGGGAGACCATTTCAGCATGGGTTTACCTTTATAATGGACCGACGGAACATCTTGATTTAATACTATCAGGAGACTTTCTCAAGTTACGAGATGATTAAGAAAGATCGCCCAACAAATCATTCCATGACCACAATTCTGCTGCGCTCCATAGTAACAGATGAGTTTTATCGATAGTCTTATCAATGCCCTGAACTTCCAGTAGTAGCTGAAACATCTGTTGTGGAATTTGGAGCTACTTGGTCCTTAAATTTTTTCCAACATAATATTTTTCCGAAATTGTTATCAACAAAGCCACTCATACTCCTACATTCCAGCCTCCATTAATCCATTGTTAAATAAAATAGTTAACCTGCCTACCTAATCCATATTGAGCAAAATTTATGAATCATGTAGGTTATAAAATACAATAGTTGAATATTTCAAAATTTGTTTCTATATTGACAGAAATTTAAAACCGGTGGATTTAAAAGATGTATTATATTTATTTGTACCCTGGAAAAGAGAAACCAGTACGACATCATCATCCGTGGATTTTTTCCGGTGCGATTGACAAAGTTAAAGGTGATCCCCAACCCGGACAGGTCGTGGCGGTCCTTGATTCAAAAGAAAATTTTTTAGCCTGGGGATATTATAACCCTCAGTCACAGATTGCCGTTCGACTTCTGGAATGGGAGGAAGATGAACAGATTACCGATGACTGGTGGTTGCGGCATTTACACCAGGCTATAAAACGGCGCCAAAATTTATTTGACGATTCCAGCACAAACGCTTTTCGTCTGGTTAACAGTGAAGCCGATCTCATGCCCGGTCTTATTCTTGATAAATACGGGGATTACCTGGTGCTGCAGGCCCTGACCACCGGCATTGAGAAAGTAAAACATTTGCTGGCCCATGAATTGAACAAGTCTTTAAAACCCCTGGGTATTTATGAAAGAAGCGACTCTTCCACTCGCGCTCTGGAAGGGTTACCCACGATTAAAGAAACCATGTTTGGTAAAGAGCCTCCTGATTTGCTGGAGATCAGGGAAAATGGCTTCCGCTTTTATGTAAATATCACGGAAGGTCAAAAGACCGGTTTTTATCTTGATCAACGTGAAAACCGAAAAATTGTGGCGAGTTTTGCGCAGGGCAGACAGGTACTTGACTGTTTTTCCTACACCGGGGCCTTTGGAATTTATGCCGTGGCTGCGGGCGCCGAGGGAGTCATGTGTATTGATAGCTCGGCCAAAGCTTTGAAACTTCTTTACCAGAATTATGAGCGGAATCGATATCTCATTCGTCACAACGCAATTCTTCAGGGGGATGCCTTTGAAATTTTACGTAAATTCCGTGATGAGCAGAAAAAATTCGATATGATTATTTTGGATCCACCCAAGCTGGCACCCACAAAAAATCACTTAAAAAAGGCCCAGCGTGCCTACAAAGATTTGAATATGCTGGCCATGCAACTATTACGCTCCGATGGCATCCTGGCTACCTTTTCCTGTTCCGGAGCCGTCACTACCGACCTTTTCCGAAAATTTGTTGCCTGGGCAAGTGTGGATGCTGGGCGTGAAGTACAAATATTGCGAACCCTTAATCAAAGCGAAGACCATCCTGTTCGACTATCTTTTCCGGAGTCTGAGTATCTCAAAGGATTAATTTGTCGGGTCATCTAACTTGAATAATTTTGGCCGTAGAATATTGGAATAATCGAGTGTTGGATGAATCATCATGTTCTGGTTGAAGTTAATCAGTAAATTTATCAAAATTTTAAGGGCTGGAGAATCGCCATCTGCCATTGCAGGTGGAATTACCATTGGCTTTTTGATTGGCCTTACACCATTCTGGTCTCTACAAAATGTACTCCTGTTGATTCTGGCCATTCTCACAACCGTAAATCTGGCATCCGTCTTTTTTTCTTTATTTTTATTTAGTTTCACCGCTTATCTATTTGACCCATGGTTTCATGATCTGGGATATTTTATTCTGGTAAAAGTAGATTTTCTTCAAACCCTCTGGACTACGCTATATAATATGCCACTGGCACCATTTACCCGGTTTTATAATACCGTAGTGATGGGGAGCACCCTGAGCGCACTGGTACTGGCGCCAATCATTTATTTACTTTCACTTAAAGGAGTGATTATCTATCGAAACAAATGGGCGGACAGGATTCAGAATCATAAAATCATAAAATATTTGAAAAGTACCACCATTGTCCAATGGTACATAAAATTAAGAGACCTGAGGTGGTAAGCGATGCGTCCTAAAGGAATTATAGGCCTGCTGGTCCTGGTATTAATTGTAGGGCTGCTAACTTTTTTGATCGATGACCAATGGATAGAAAATCAACTGGAAAATATTGGTACTTCCATTGTGGGGGCGCGCGTAGAAATCGATCGATTAGATTTCAGTTTGCTGGGGTTAGCTATCTCGCTTGATCGTCTGCAGGTGACCAATCCCAACGACACCTGGAAAAACCTGTTTGAAACAGGACGTCTTGCTTTTGATGTGGACACCAAGCCGCTATTCAAAAAAAAGTTTATTATTGATGAAATAACCATTTCAAGAGTTCGAATAGGCACAAAACGCCAGACTGACGGCAGAATTCCGAAGACTGATGGAGGTAGTCGAGGGAAAAAGCCAGGCTGGTTGGATAAAGCCGTAAATAGCTTAAAAGCCAGATTGGCTCAGGCTCCTGTTCTGAGGCTGGGGACCTTAAAACAAAAAATAAATGTAGACAGTCTTCTGGCCATTACGCAAATTCAAACCCCGGACAAAATTAATTTAACCCGTCTGCAGATAGACTCCACCTACAACAAATGGCAGCAAATCGTTTCAAACTTTGATCCAAAAAAGGAATTACTGCAGGTAGAAAATCAGATAAATCAAATTAAAAGTCAGCAAATAAAAGGACTGGATGATCTGGTAAAAACAGCCACCACGGTGAATAATCTATATAAAACCGTGAATGCATTAAAAACCGATCTGGAAAACAAAAAGCGCCGTGCTACCGAAGATTTTAAGAATGTCAGACAGACTCTTACCAGTGTTGACAACTGGCTTGATGAAGACTTTAATCGCCTCATAAGCAAGGCCAAACTCGTGGATTTTAGTGCCGGTAATGTGGCCAGGATGTTGTTTGGCAATGCCATCACTTTGCCCACAATTGGCTTATTACGCTATGTGGCCTTGCTACGCCAGTATATGCCGGTGGCACAGCAGATTATGCAATCCGGGAAAGTTGAAAAACCACCACGTTTTAAAGGACAGGATATTTTATTTCCCGTAACTGATCGCTTGCCCAAATTTCTTATAAAAAAAATTGAAATCAGTGGAGAGAGTGCCACGAATGACACAGCCAGGGTGTGGTATGCAGGCGGGGTAGTTCAGGGTATTACTTCCCATCCATCCATCTATGGGCAACCCATGACCGTGGATTTAAAAGTGCGCAAGCCGGGGTCTAATCCCTATCAACTTATGGGCATGTTTGATCATACTGGTGAGATTCCTCGAGATCGGATTCAAATCAAAGGTTTCGGGTTAAATCTTGGAGAATTGAGCTTAACTAATCAGCCCTATCTGCCGTCGCGTTTGCAAATAAAAAAAGCCGACCTTTCTGCCGATTTTATGCTGAATGGAAATGATTTAGATTTTAGAATAAATTTTACAGCCCGACCGGTAAATTTTTTGTTTGAGCAAGAGGCTCAACGTAACGACAGGATTGCCCGGGTGCTCATGCAGATATTTAACTCCATACAGGAATTGAAGCTCAGCGCTGGTATTCAGGGCCCTGTAGAGAGTCCTGACTTACATATAAGCTCAAACATAGACAACATTTTGTCGCAGCGCTTAAAGGCTTTGGCAGGCGAGTCCGTAAAAATGGCCAGGCAGGAAATAAAATCTCGACTACATGCCCTGGTGGAACCGAAAAAGAAAGAAGCTTTGAATTTGCTGAAAGACAAGCAAACAAAAATATTTACCCAACTTTCTCATCGTGAATCTCTAATTAATGAAAAACTCGCCTTTTTAGAGAACAAGAAAAAAGAAATTGGCCAGGCCATTAAAAAAGAGAAGAAAAAAGGTCTGGAGAAGGTAAAGAAAAAGTTGAAGAAGATCTTTAATTAATCGTTGCATGGTTATTTGAGTGTTTCCCAATATAGAGCCAAAAGGAGTATTGGAGTTTCTGGAGTGATGGATTAGCAGATCTACTCAGTTTCAATTCACCCCAAATTTTTAATCCAAAAAGAGGCATACCATGGCCCAGGACAAACAATCTAAGCCAGGTTCTTCATCAGAAATTGATAGCCAGAGGTCCTGGCGAAGATTCGCAGGCGGTTCATCTCGATGGATGGTTTTGTTAATTTTGGGTATTCTGGTTGTTTTGGCGGGACTTTTCTACTTTGTTTTGACCAGATCAAGTAAACAATCAGTTCAAGTAGTGAGTTTCGCACCCCTGGATGAAGTTCCGCAAACCACCAATTTTACCATTGAATTTTCCAGAAACCTGGCGCCTGATTCTTTGCTTAATGTAGACCTGGAACGTTCTCCAGTAACGTTTGAACCAACCATTCCCGGAAAAAGTCGCTGGATTGAGTCTAACAAATTACGTTTTTATCCGGATGTCTACCTGGCACCATCTACTCAATATATAGCTAAAATTTCAACCGGGGTTATTTCCAGTTATGGATATTCTTTGAAAGGAGAACGGGAATTTCATTTTCATACCCCGCTTTTTCGAGTCAACAGTGCATTTTTGACTTATGAATTTCAACCGGAACCCCCGGGTCAGGTCAAA
>CAZMEG010000080.1:0-4829 GCA_964565205.1 uncultured Cytophagia bacterium | reverse complement strand
ACTGGTGGGTAGCGTGGAATTCAATTATGAGGTGGAACCCGAAGAGGCGGTAAAATACATTGCCATTGAATACGAGGATGGGCAACAGATTCCCTTTGAAGTGACCACCACTTCAGCTTCGAAAATTATCCGTCTTGAGGCTGAAAAGGTAGCGCGGAGGGAGCAGGATGTCAAAATTCATTTAAAAATTGCGCCGGGTTTAGTCTGCGTCGGCGGGAATCTTGGTCTGGAGCGAGAGTTTGTTGAGCCACTCATTGTGCCCGGACAAAGGGAACTCAAGGTCATCACCATGCAGCCACGGAGGGAGTCCCCGCAAAAAGGCTATGTGCAAATTCAATTCAATTTACCCATCGATAGTCGGCGGGTTGGACAATTTATCACTTTAGAACCGCCTATCAATTACCAGATAAGAGCGCAGCATAATTATCTGGAATTGACAGGCGATTTTAAGATGGGCACCACCTACCGGGTAACTCTGCGGAAAGGTTTGCGTGCCATCGATGGATCAACCCTGCCTCGTGATTTTTACAGTTCGGTTACGTTTCGCAAAGAACGCATTCCACCCCAGATCGATTTCGTGGGGGAAGGATTTTACCTGACCCGTCAGGGTAATCTGAATCTGGGACTTTCCACCATCAATGTGGATAAAGTCATTCTTGAAGTAGAAAAAATATTTGCCAATAATTTGACCTATCTCCTCAATGTGCAAAACCTTTCGGGCAGTCAGCGTTATTATGGTTATTACCCGTTGCGGGCTTTAGGCAAACGTATTCATCAGTCTGAGATGGTCATTCAAATGGTGGAAAACCAGGAAGTGGTGACACCCATCCCGGTGAAAGAGTTTCTGGCAGATGAACGAATTGGAATCTTTAAATTTACCGCCAGACAGAAAGAGCAACGCTGGAATATGGCTTCCAAGTGGGTGGTGGCTACCGATCTGGGAATTCTTGCCAAAGAGGCCGGGGAAGATTTGTGGGTGTGGGTGAATTCTCTTTCTAAGTTACAGCCTGTACAAAATGCAGAAGTCAAACTCATCAGTCAAAATAATCAGACTCTGATGACGGCCACCACTGATGCCGAAGGGCTTGCCATTTTCAGAAATTACAAACAGTTTACCGATGAATTCGTTCCTTATCTGATCACGGTGGCTCTTGGGCAGGACCTTTCTTTCCTTGAATTACAGCGACGACGGGTGCCTACTTCCGATTTTGATGTTGGTGGCGCACCTTACCTGCAACAGGGCTACCAGGCCTTTGTTTACAATGAACGGGATATTTATCGTCCGGGAGAAACCGCCCATCTGGCGGCCATTGTTCGGGGAGAAAATCTTGGCGTTCCGGTGCCTTTTCCAGTGATTTTAAGGGTAAGATCTCCTGATGGTAAAATTTTAACCGAACAAAAAGGCAAATTGAATGACCAGGGGGGCGTGGAATTTTCCGTTCCCATTCCTGACTATGCTATGACCGGCAGATATTTTTGTATTCTGCTTATCGGTGAAGACGAAGAAATTGGCCGTACGTTTTTTAATGTGGAAGAATTCATTCCTGATCGAATGAAAGTTACCTTGACCACCTCGCAAGCGGCTTATTTCCCCGGCGATACCATGCAAATCACAGTTGAGGCGGTCACATTATTTGGACCACCGGCTGCCGGTCGCCGTGTAGAAGCAGAACTGGATATAACTCCGCAGTTTTTTTCATCACCTTCCTGGCGCTCTTTTCGTTTTTACGACGAGAAAAAGTCTTTCTCCCCCATGCATGAATTTCTCGGTGAAAACAGACTGGATGAATCCGGTAAATTTACCTACACATACAAAATTCCTGAAAATTTAAAACCGCCGTCGGCTTTACTGGCGAAAATATCTGCAACTGTGACAGAACCGGGAGGGCGCGGGGTAACCGATATGGCTCAGGTAACCATCCATCCTTACAGCCACTATGTAGGCTTGAGAAAAGCCAAAGAAGGGTATGCCACGCCTTCGGAGGAGACCTGGTTCGAGTATGTGACTGTGAATCCTCAAGGGCAACCGGTAGCCGATAGAAATCTGGAAGTGGAATTTTACCGGGTTTACTGGCATAGCATTCTTAAACGCATGGGGAAACGAGGGCGCTATCGCTATGTTTCAGAAAAGGTTGAAGAGTTGATTCAAAAATTCAATGTAGTTTCCCAGGCAGGCATAGGACGATTTTCAGTTACTCCGGATCAATATGGAAAATACCTGGTGGTGGTGCGCGATGTGGAATCCGGGGCTTCTTCTTCGGTTTCGTTTTATGCCAGTGGCTGGGGTTATGCCCCCTGGGCTATGGATCACCCCGATCGACTGGAACTGGACCTGGATAAGAGTGAATATCAGGTGGGAGAAACCGCCCGCGTCCAGGTGCGAGCACCCTTTTCGGGTAAATTATTCTTAACCCTGGAAAGGGAAAAAATATTTGAACATCGCGTGCTCAATCTGGAAGGGAACACCGCCACGCTGGAAATACCGGTGCTGGAATCTTACAAACCCAATGTTTATGTATCCGCACATCTGATTCGTTCCACAGAATCTCTTGAACGGGATACGCCGGCGCGTGCCTTTGGGGTAACACCCCTCATGGTCAATAGCCATGCCAATCGTCTGAACGTGACTCTGGATGTGCCCGATGAAATCCGACCCAATTCTACTCTGAAAGTAAAATTTCAGGTGAAGGGTCAAAAACAGGGTCGGCCTTATGTGACCGTGGCGGCGGTGGATGAAGGTATCTGTCAGCTTACTGATTTTCAGTCGCCCGATCCGCATGCCTTTTTCTTCAGCAAAAAGCGCCTGGAGGTGGCCTCTTTTGATATCTATGGCATGATTTTACCTGAAATTGAATCTTCGCTTTCCTCGGCGGCTGGTGGTATTACGGAAGCGCGCCGACGTCATTTAATCCCGGTGAGCGTGGCCAGGGTAAAACCGGTGGCATTCTGGTCTGGTTTGCTGAAAACAGATAGACGGGGTCGTGGTCAGGTATCTTTTGACATTCCCCAGTTTAACGGCACGTTACGTATTATGGCGGTAGCTTTTGTGGGCGATCAATTTGGTAGTGCCACAAAAAATCTGTTCGTTCGTGAGCCCCTGGTGTTAACCCCCACTTTGCCCCGCTTCATCAGCAGTACCGATCTGTTTCAAGTCCCGGTCAATATTTATAACGGAACAGGAAAAGAAGCGAACATTGAAGTTCGCCTGAAAATTGACGGTCCTGCCACGATTCAAGGATCCGATAGACAATCCATAAAAATTCCAAAAGATAAAGAACGCCTGGTTACATTTACCGTAAAAGCTGAGGAAACGACCGGTAAAGTAACCTTTCATTTCACAACACAGGGTGGTGGAGCACAAACCAAAATGCAGGTGGAGGTGCCATTAAGGCCGCCGGTGCCCTTTACTACTTTATCGGGCAATGGGGTGGTAGAAGAAGGGAAGCCAGCTACATTTGCTCTGCCGGGTGACTGGTTGTCCGGCACCACCGATTTCACCCTGACGGTTTCGTCCTTCCCGGCCGTCCAGTTTGCCGGGAGTCTGCAATATCTGTTGAGATATCCCTATGGTTGTATCGAACAGACCACCTCCAGAGTTTTCCCCCTGCTTTATTTTGATGAACTGGCACGGGTAGCTGAACCCGAATTATTCAAGAACAACAGTGCCGATTACTATATCCAGGAAGGTATTGCACGACTGGAAAGCATGCAATTGGTTTCGGGCGCTTTTACATACTGGCCGGTGGGCGGGTACATTAACACCTGGAGTTCGGTGTATGCTTCGCATTTTCTGGTAGAAGCACGTCGGGCTGGTTATGTGGTTTCGGATCGCGTGTACAATCGCTTGCTGGATGCTCTACACAACTACACCCGCAGTTATCGTTTTGAGGATCCCTACAGTTATCAAACCGCCGTTTATGCCTGTTATGTTCTTGCCCTGGCTGGTAAACCCGATCGCAGTACCATGCTCTATTTTAAAAATAATGTGCTGGATCGCCTGCCGCCATTTTCACGATATCAACTGGCCGGGGCCTTTGCGCTGGCCGGTGATTTGCAAACCGCCCGATCTCTTTTACCAAGAATAGCCAGTCCGCCAAAGGTGGATGTGAAACGCGAGACCGGACGCAATTTTAACTCTTCGGTGCGAGCTAAGGCCATCATGCTGGATGTATTAGCTGAAGTGGATTCTAAAAATCCCATGGTTCCCATCCTGGTGCAAGATTTAACCGAAGCGGCTGGTAAATTGGGACGCTGGTACAACACCCAGGAAAATGCCTGGGCTTTTCTGGCCCTTGGCAAAATTTTGAGCAAACAAACCGATGCCAATTACACCGGAACCGTGAATATCGGGGATAAATTGATTGCTAAGTTCACTACCGAAAGTCAATCGTTTACGGGAAAGGATTGGGGAGGCAAGGAGGTGCAAATTAGTTTACAGGGCAAAGGCACCTGCTACTATTATTGGCGAGCCCAGGGCATTCCGGCCAAATTAACCGTAAATGAGTTTGACCATGATTTGCAGGTGCGACGCCGTTATCTGGATCGCGAGGGGCAACCCATTCATGGTGGCAACTTATCACAGGGGGATCTGATTATTGCCGAAATTTCCTTAAAAGCGCTCAATGAACCGCTGCAAAATGTGGTGGTGGTGGATATGCTACCCGCGGGCCTGGAAATTGAGAATCCCCGTCTGCAATCGCGTCAGGCAATCCCCTGGATTCGCGGAAAAACCTTACATCCCTCTTACCTGGACATTCGGGACGACCGCTTGATTTTCTTTGCCAATTTGCCCTATGGTCGAGAACTGAAATTTTACTATGGATTACGCG
>CAZMEG010000079.1:0-10491 GCA_964565205.1 uncultured Cytophagia bacterium | reverse complement strand
GTATAAAGAATATGATTTAGTTGATTTTGTAAATTTACTACAAAAGATATCTCTAAGTTATCTCAAATATCAGGAAGTCATAGGGAAGCATATTAGGTGGGAAAGAGATAACAACTCTAATGAACTGGAAGATTTGGCCCTGGATTGTGTCGCTGGATTATTTATGCGCAATGATAAGGGGGAATTTGTTCAACTCATTAAATATTTTAAACCTTACCTTGATTCCATTGAAGAAATGGATGAGGTAGAGGTTCTGGTTTTATTGCGTCGACTGGTGATTAAAAAAACCAAACAGGAATTGTCCCGAATTTTTAAAGAACGTGATCCGGAAGGGGCTAAGATTGTCCGCAACATAAAAGTAGCCATTAAAAGCTGTTCCGATTTTGCTTCATTTAAAGAAATGGGAAGGGAGTTTATCTATTTAAACCTGTCAAACGGCAACGGTAACGGAAATGGAAATGGGTATGGTAAGAATTATTCTAATGGTTCATCTAATGGCTCGAACGGTCACTCCAATGGAAATGGAAAATACAATGGCAATAATGGTAACGGATATCATTTGAATTATGAATATTTGAGAAAACATCAACCTTCCATTCCAGAGAAATCTTTACGAGGAGAATTTTTAAATTTGTTTAGACCCAAAGACCCTGTTTCCACCGGTATTAGAAAAATGCTACTGGTTGTACAAAATGATGAACGCTATCAGAATTTCTTGGCTCTGGATATGATCGCAAGAATTATGCGTTATACTAACCTGCAATTAGCTCGCGATACTTTTCAAGAGGTTGATCAAGAACCCTCACCACTGGATGAACTAAAGCTTCAGGAGATTGAAAAGAGAAAAAACATTGTTTTAAATAAAATTCATCAGAAAATTCAAAATCAATATATAAAAAATAACAAGCTTTCGCCCCAAAAAGGAGAAATATATTTCAAAGCCTTACGCGATATTTTAGATGATATTAGTCAGGGCAAAAATTACGATTCCTATTTTAAACATTTAAAAAGATATATGCCTGACTTAACTCAGAAAGCGTATCGCAGTCAAGAAAGGACTATTTTTGAATATTTAGGAAAATTAATTAAGAAATGGTTTAGGGAGGAACTAATAGAATTGTTGTAAATAATTTTACGTAAAAATGGAGGTGTGACGGTAATATAAAATAAAAAATTATTAACCTTGAGGCATTTGTATAAATTAATAATGGAGCCAGTAGAATCATTTGAAAAATAAAAGATTAGGTGTCTGCCTTAAGGAACATGAGGTAGAAAAATTCATTCTGCAAAATAAAGGGAAAAAATGCTACAAGGAGGTAGATTTTTGCAACCACATTCAAACGTGTCAACGTTGCTATTCCTATTATATCAATTTAAAATTATTTCATGAGATATTAAGTATTGAATTAAAAAAACCGATAAATCCTAAAACTTTTGAATTAGTTGATATTTTGACCAATAATGGATAAATTCCCTTAGATTTGAAGTTTTACAAAATTTGAAATGTACTGAAAGGCCAGTGCGTTGCAGAAATTCTCTCCACTGGCCTTTTATTTTTTTAGCCATAGAAAGAAGTAAAATTTAACTTGACTTAAGGATGGCAATTGTCTATATTTAAGTCGTTATTTCTAATATTGATAGGCATTAAGTAATGGACAACCCAAACATCCTGATCGTTGAGAGCGATCCCAAAAACTTGCAGATTCTGAAAGAAAGCTTCGAATCGGCAGGTTTTTTGGTGGATATTGCCAGTGATGGCCAGGAAGCCTTAAAGTTAATTCAAACCCAAAAACCTGACATTGTCCTCACTGAAGTCGACCTTCCCAAACTCGATGGATTCCAACTCTTAAAAAAGATACAGGAAAATCTTATCGGCGTAAATATTCCCCTCATTTTCTTAACCAACCGCCGTGATATAAGTGACAAACTGGAGAGCTTACGGAGTGGAGTTAAAGATTACATGATTAAACCGCTCCACGTAAAAGAAATTATCGCTCGAGTCAACATGGTTTTACGTCGATTAAATAAAGTAAAACAGGCGGAGATTGACGCGGCAAAAAAAATGGTGGGAAGGTTAGAAGAGCAAAACGTTATGGACCTTGTTGAAAGCTTTGGGGTAAAACGGCAAAGTGGTGTGCTCACGGTTTATGATGAATTCAACCGCAGCGGTGAAATTTATTTTCGGGATGGTGCTGTGGTAAATGCCTCTCTGGGAAATCTCAAAGGGGAAAATGCTGTTTACGAAATGATGACCTGGCGAAATGGTCATTTCATTATGAATTTTAAAGATATAGCTACTGAAGATACCATTGCAGTAAGTAATCTAGGATTGCTTTTAGAAGGTTATAAAAGACGTCAGGAGGTAGAAAGATTAAAATCTCAGTTGCCTCCTTTAAACTCTGTATTGGTAAAAACACCCATCTTTAATAAGATTTTGCAAAAACGCCCCATTTCATCGGATGCCCGAATGTTTATTTCATTGTTCGACGGGAAGCGAACGTTAGCCCAGATCATAGCCGATAGTCATTATGATCATTTGAAAACTCTGGAGCGAACGGTTAAATTATATAACCAGGGATTTATCAAACCAGTTGAAACAGTTGAGCCGGTTAAAGAAGAGGTTCAGGCATCTTCGATTCATGAACTTACAGAAAAAAGAGAAGTACCCCCTGTTGAAAAGGAACCACAATGGTCTGCTGAAGAAAAGCAAGAATTGCCACAAGAATCTACGATAATCCAACATGAGTCTGAACCGGTGGAAGATAAAAATAGTGAATCGATACCCATTGAAAGTAATAACGGCGAGCAAACTGATTTAATGGAAGATCGAAACAAAACTTTGGAAGTTGCTTATGAGGACAATCATTTAGATAAAATTCCGACTGAAGAGGTTGTTAATCAAAACGATAATACCAATAATAATAGCCTAGAACAACAAGACACTGAAGAAATAACCCGTTCTATTGAAGAAAGCAGCGAAAATAATGGAAAAGAAAGCTTGAACGAAATTCAACAGGAAGAAACCGAATCTAAAGACGAGGATTTGGTTACAGAAAAATCAACAGAGAGTGCTCCTGAATTAGCTGTTGCAGAAGAAAAATACGAAAAGGTTCCAGATGCATCTGAATTAGATATGGTATTTCATGCTTTGTTTGCTGAAAGCAACTATCCTACCAATCATCTTGTAATCATTAGTCCCGAGGCAAAAATCCGTAAAGAAATCATAGCGACCCTTTCCAGCGAGTCTTTTAATCCCAAAAGCATTAATATTACCTTCGACAAACTAATCGAAGTTGTTAAAATTCAGACTTACTCGCAAATGAATATAAAAATCCTGGGCATATCGGTTGAAAAGAAATATTTAAAAGTTCTGGAAGAAATTAAGGATTCTCTGGGTGGTTTATTATTTATTATAAATGATTCTGAGACTTCTAATTTAAATTATCTGGCGTATGTGATACATCAAATCAAGAAGATAATTACTGCCCCTATTTTAATCGCTATCAATCGCACTGATGAAAGAAAAAAGCTTTCACTGGATTTTTTCCGCAATTTGCTAAAACTGGATAATAACCAGGTTTTAGTTGAATGTAATTCAAAGGACTCCCAGACTTTTATAACTCTTTTAAAAGAATTATTATCACCAGAGCAACGTTTGAAACTTTCACAGGATAGCGAAAAAGCAAATATCGGTTCCAATTGAGCAATTAAAAAGGATTCATTCAATTGCATGGAAAGAAAGCGTATTCTCATTGCAGAGCATGAAACCGGAGAGGTGCAGGACCTCAGAAATATTTTAATTGCTCAGGGATATGAAGTAAAAATTGTAGAAAATGGAAGTGATGCTTTAAATTATTGCCAGCAGGTTCGTCCCCATCTTATTCTCACCGAGGTGAGCTTGCCCGAAATCGATGGTCATCATTTATTGCGAGAATTAAAGTCACATTCCTCCACCCGCAATATTCCAATCATTTTTATGAGCGCACATCGTACCGTGGATGATCGAGTCCATAGTATGAATCTGGGAGTGGATGATTACATAACCAGACCATTTGATGCTAATGAAGTTTTATTGCGGATTGAGAATATTTTAAATGAATACGAGGGGCTGGATACTGTAACTCCTCAAAGTGCGAAAGGATTTTCTGGAAGACTTTCCGATATGCCATTGGTCGATTTGTTATGGACATTAGAAATTGGGAAAAAAACCGGAATCGTGAAAGTGCAAAATGATATAAAAGAAGGGATGATTTATCTTAAGCGGGGTCAGGTAATTAATGTCAGTCTGGATGATCTACCACCAAAAATAGCCTTAATGAAAATGTTTGTTTGGAATGAGGGTACATTTCAGGTAGAAATCCAGCAAGTAGAAAGTGAGCCCTCGCTGGTAGAAAGTACTGCCGAATTAATTCGTTTGGGGACAGTTTTAAGGGAACAGTGGTTAAAAATTAGTGAAAATTTACCGCCGTTAAGTGCATTTATTAAAAGGTCTAATGAACTAACCGAAAATAACCTGACAGAAAACGAACAAAAATTGATTAATTTGCTCCAGGGGCACAAAAGGATTCTTGAAATTATCGATGAAAGTGAGATGGATGATCTGGAAGCTTTAAAAGCGCTGGTTTCGCTTTATAATAAAGGAAGCATCGTTGAAGTACCTTTTGAAGAACAGATAAACGGAAATAATCAAAAAAAGGCTATACCTTGTGAAGATGAAAAAACCTGGATGACCCATTTACTCGATGAATTAATTAAAAAGACGGGAAATAATTCAACAAAACCAAAAGTGGAAAGGAGAAGGGGAGAACGGCGTCAACTGGAAGATCGGAGAGTTCGAATGCGTCGCTGGACCGATATTCAGGGTCAGAGAAATCACATCTATTTGTCCCGCAGTGAACTTCTCATGATCCGACAGAAATTGGTTCAACAACTCAATTCCGATTCTCCTCAGGCAACTAATTTTTCAGACCTTTCTCTAAAATAATTTAATTAATATGCGAATAGGTGAAATCGCCCTGCTTGGGCCCGAACGTGAAAATCAATACAAATTTATAAGAGCGGCCTGTCAGCAAATAGAGATGCAGAGTAGCCCTTTGCTATTTGGCCGGATTTTTATTAACAAAGAATTGGTTTTACATTTATATGGACTTTGTGTACCGGAAAATGAACTTAATATGAGCTGGGACGTGATTGCAAAAAAATTGTTAGGTTATATTGTGCTGTTTAACTGGGAAGATTTGAAATCTTATGAACGGGTCAAATCCACGGTTGATTTTTTAACCAGACGCTATGATATGCCTTTACTAATTGCGGCAAATGTCAGTGAAGAGATGCTAAATTTACCCATGGATATTATTAATCAAAATATTGATCTGGCTCCACAGTGTGATTTCACATTTTTCAATGTTGAAAATCCAAAAAGTGTTAAGCAGGTTCTTATTAAATTACTTGATTCTGTAATTGAACGTGTTTAATTTAAATTGTTTGAAATTGGAGATATTATGACAAAATCACGTTATTTTGAAAACATTCTCGAAACTATTGGTAACACGCCCCTAATTAAATTGAATCGTATAACCAGCGGAATTAATGCCACGGTTCTGGCCAAGGTTGAATTTTTCAATCCAGCCGGGAGTGTCAAAGATCGAATAGCCAAGACTATTATTGAAGCAGCAGAACGTGAGGGGCGTCTTAAGCCAGGGGGCACTATTGTAGAAGCTACTTCTGGAAACACCGGGGCCGGATTAGCCCTGGTGGCGGCACTTAAAGGGTACAAAGCAGTTTTTACTATGCCTGACAAAATGAGTGCTGAGAAAATTCGTCTATTAAAGGCTTTTGGTGCTGAAGTGATTGTGACACCAACGGCTGTACCTCCAGATTCACCGGAAAGTTATTATGAGGTAGCCAAGAAAATTGTCAAAGAAACCCCGAATTCCATCCTTGCCAATCAGTATTTTAATCCCGAGAACCCAAAAACTCATTATTTGACTACCGGTCCTGAAATATGGGAACAAACGGATGGGAAGGTGGATTATTTTGTGGCTGGAATTGGTACAGGCGGCACTATCAGTGGTGTCGGGAAATTTTTAAAGGAGAAAAATGCAGCGATTAAAATCATCGGGGCAGATCCGGCAGGGTCCATTTTACGAGAATATTTTTACACAAAAAAAATAGGCACAGCAACCCCTTACAAGATAGAAGGCATTGGTGAAGATATTATTCCGGGTACTCTACACTTTGAATATATTGACGAAATTTATACAGTTTCTGATAAAGATTCCTTTAACATGGCTCGGCGTATTACCCGGGAAGAAGGTATCTTTGTAGGGGGTTCATCAGGTACGGCTGCGGTGGTAGCACTGCAAATAGCCCGAAATCTCCCTAAAGATAAAATTGTCGTGGTGCTGTTCCCGGATACCGGACATCGCTACCTCTCCAAATTCTATTCTGACGAATGGATGAAAGAAAATCGATTTTTCGATCTTGAGAAAATTTCCCTGGGTCGTGTTCTTGATGTGAAATCCAAGCAAATACCTTCGCTTGTTTATTTAAAACCGGAAGACCCGGTAAAACATGCGCTGGAATTGATAAAACAATATAACATCTCACAATTACCAGTTATTGAGAATGATAAATCAATTGGTGCGGTAGAAGAAGGGGAAGTTATGGGGAAAGTTATTGAGGACAATCAAGTACTGGAACAACCCGTCAAAAATATCATGAAAGAGAGCTTGCCCGTTCTTAATTATGATATGGATATTGACGAGGCAAAGCGATACCTTGCTAACCGGTATCCGGCTGTATTAATTGAAGAACTGGGGCGTATTGTGGGCATCATCACAAAATCAGATTTACTGGAGTTCATTGCATCTTAATCAGGAGGGGCATATGGGATTCGCTACTGATGCGGTTCATGCGGGACAAATACCAGATCCGTCAACCGGAGCTATAATCACTCCAATTTATCAAACTTCGACTTATGTGCAGGAGTCTCCGGGAGTCCACAAGGGTTATGAATATGGACGAACCGCTAATCCAACTCGACAGGCCCTGGAAAAGAACATCGCTACGCTTGAAAAGGGACGGTTTGGATTTGCTTTTGGCTCAGGAATGGCAGCTATTTCGGCAATTATGGGTCTGGTCAAAGAAGGAGACCATGTCATCGTCACAGATAATGTTTACGGGGGGACTTACCGCTATTTTCAACAGGTAATGGTAGATTACGGGTTAAACTTCACTTTTGTAGACACCTCCGATCTTAATCAATTAGAAGACGGTTTTACCTCCAGAACTCGCATGGTATTTGTGGAAACGCCCACCAATCCATTATTGAAAATTTCAGATTTGCAGGCCATTGCTTCTTGGTGTAAAAACAAGGATTTGTTGTTTGTGGTGGATAACACCTTTTTAAGTCCTTATTTTCAACGCCCTCTGGAATTGGGTGCAGACATTGTTGTGCACAGTAGCACAAAATATTTGAACGGTCACAGCGATGTGATTGGTGGAATCGTTGTAGTTAATAATGAAAAAATTGCCGAGCGCCTGGGCTTTTTACAGAATGCGGTTGGTGCCGTACCCAGTCCATTTGATTGCTGGCTTATCTTACGGGCAACTAAAACCTTGCATTTGCGTATGCGACAGCATAACGATAATGCACTGGCACTTGCGAACTTTCTTGAAAGACATCCCAAAGTAGGAAAAGTGTATTACCCGGGGTTAAAGTCTCACCCTCAACATGAACTTGCCCAAAAGCAGCAACGGGATCCATACGGAAACCCGGGATTTGGGGGGATGATTTCTTTTGAAACGGGTAGCTGGGATAAGGCAAAACGATTGCTGGAAAATCTCTCCTTGTTTGCCCTGGCTGAAAGTCTGGGCGGTGTAGAAAGCCTGGTCTGTCATCCGGCCTCCATGACCCATGCTTCCATACCGAAAGAAGAACGCGAAAGAATTGGCCTGACTGATGGTTTAGTAAGATTATCCGTAGGGGTGGAAGATGTGAGCGATTTAATGGCAGATTTAGAAAACGCTCTGGCAAAAATTTGAGAATCAACGGATTACATTTTCTCGGCTGTCTCCTTTTTTGCCATTTCACAGCTTCTTCTTTTGCTCAGAATCCCTGGATAGTTCATGAATCTTCGCATTTTCGTGTCTTTTTTGACGCCAGCGACCGTAGCAATGCTATTGAGCTCATGGACCTATTACAAACAGGCTACGAGGAGTTGCAATTTAAACTCCAGACTCAGGTAAGTGATACCATCCAGGTGTTTCTCTGTCCAAATGAAAAGAGTTTTGATACTTTAACCGGTAAAATGGTACCGCACTGGGGTGAGGGAGTGGCTGATCCCCAGAATCATGTCATTGTTTTAAAATCGCCTAAATTTTCTAAAAATTACGACCGTTTTCCCAAATTAGTTTTGCATGAACTTATTCATATTTTTGTTGGTGAATTAAACAGACAGGCCATCGACATCCCGCGATGGTTCAACGAAGGGATTGCCATTTATCTCTCCAAGGACCCGGATTTTGCAGGAGGACAGGCTATTTCCAAAGCTCTCATTAGCAATTCTATCCTCGCACTGGATGAAATTGATGATGTTCTCAATTTTCACAAAGAAAAAGCTCGATTGGCCTATGAAGAAAGTTATTCGGTTTTTTTATTTATTGAAGATAAATTTGGTAAAGAATGGATTTTTGAATTACTGGGAAATCTAAAACAACAACCGAATTTCAATCAAGCGTTTCTGCAAACATTCGATATGGATTTAATCGATTTTGAATGGGAATGGATGCAATTTTTAGAAAAAAAATATCGATGGAGTTTTTTGCTTGATTTTGAAACCTATCTCTGGATTTTTATATTGGTAACTTTCATTTTAGTTTTTGTGGCCATAAAAATTCGTAACCGAAAAGTCCTTAAAAAATGGGAAAACCAGGAACGCTGGATGAATCCACATGATGATTGGAGTTAATTAAGCTATCGGTTCTACAAAGACCTCCACAATGCCGTTGCAACCAAGACCTAATCCCCACACAATATCTTCCTCAGCTGTGTTATCGTAACGCAACAAACGCGGTTGGCCACTTTTAATTACTTCAGGGACAATGGCACGCACATCATTTTCCAGACAACCAGCACTGATAGAACCCACTGTTTCACCCTTTTCTGTGATGAGCATTTTTGCGCCTTCTTTGCGATAGGTAGATCCTGAAGTCCTTACCACAGTAGCCAGAACGGCTCTTTCACCACGTTTTGTAGCCTCTTCCAGTTTCTCTAAAATGAGTAAAGTTTCCTGCATTTTAACCTCCGTGAAATATTTCTACTCTAAGGCTAACCTGGCTGCACCCAGCAGGGCGACATGATCATCGAGTATTGCGTAAAGGGGGGTCTTTTCGACAAGAGTGGATAGACGCCCTTTGTTCAAATAAGAAGCCACCAGAGTGCCGTCACTTAATTTCCGTGTAATCTTTGGTGGAATTCCTCCACCAAGATATACCCCGTTATTTGCCAGAAAAGTTAAGGCAAGATTTCCTGCCTGTGCGCCTAAAGCAGAAACAAAGATATCCAGGGCCTTGACACAGATTTCATATTCTTTTGTCTGTCCAAAATAAGAGATTACGGCGGCAGGATCTTCTTCTTTTAATTTTTTGAGCAATTCGGAAGGTTCCTCTGCACGGCCTGTATCTTTCAGAAAATCATAAATATTTACCAGACCTGGCCCGCACACTACTCGTTCATAGCTAACCCTTTTAAATTTTTTGAGTAAATAATGAAGGAGTTCTATTTGAATTTCATCCGTCGGGGCAAAGTCCACGTGGCCACCTTCGGAAGGGAATATCTCAATTTTACCATTTCGAACCTGCAAAAAAGCCTGCCCCAGACCTGTCCCCGGTGCCAGAACAGCAAACCTTTGTACGTCTGAAGGATCGGGGCTTCCAGCATGCAAAGTGATTAATTGATTATCTTTTAAATAAGGCACCGCCGCTGCGGTAGCCACAAGATCATTAATTAACTTAACCGAACCAATTTTTAAGGATGATTTTAAACTCTCTTCACTCACTGCCCAGGGTAAATTGGTAGCCTGCACCTTCCCTTTGACAACCGGACCCGGGATACCAAAACACGCTTTTTGCACCTTGCTTTGATGTTTATGGAGAAAAACTTGCACGATACCTTCCAGACCAGCAAACTCACGACTGGAAAAAGTTTCGATTTTTAATAGCTCAAAATTTCCATTCCTGTGTTCGTATAGAGCTAATCGAGTTTTAGTGCCACCAACATCACCAACTAATATCATATCTCGGCTCACCTTTAATTAAAATTTTTGACAAATTAAATTTTTTTGCTTTAGAATGCAACCAATTTTTGATGAATTTTCAGGTCGAAATTGGCAAGGATGCCGTAGGAATATAATCGAACTTTTCGAAAGCCTGAAAGTGTTCACAAACGAGGACGTATGTGTTACGTAACTCAATCGGTACGACCAGTTA
>CAZMEG010000078.1:0-10513 GCA_964565205.1 uncultured Cytophagia bacterium | reverse complement strand
AAAATTATGGATGTCCGTGCACAAATTTCAATGATGTTTCATCTGGATAAATGTATTGGTTGCCACACCTGCTCCATCGCCTGTAAAAACGTGTGGACGGATCGTAAAGGCGCTGAATATATGTGGTGGAACAATGTGGAAACCAAGCCCGGCACTGGTTATCCCACTCTCTGGGAAGATCAAAACAAATATCGGGGTGGCTGGGAAAAGAAAAATGGTACCATTAAGCTGAAAAGTACCAACAAATTCAAAGGTCTTTTTAACATTTTCCACAACCCTTATTTACCCAATATCGATGACTACTATGAGCCATTTACCTATCGGTATCAGGACCTTTTTGATAGCCCCGAGGGGACCGATCAGCCTACCGCGCGCCCCATTTCCATGATTACCGGTGAACCCATGGATATCAACGCCGGGCCCAACTGGGATGATGATCTGAGCGGCTCGCCGGTGTACGCCAAAAATGATCCCAATTTGCAGAGTTTAAGCGAAGAAGATAAACAGCGTCTGTTTGAAATCGATCGGGTTGTATTTTTTTATTTGCCTCGAATCTGTAACCACTGCTTGAATCCGGCCTGTGTGGCATCCTGTCCATCGGGCGCCCTGTACAAACGTGGTGAAGATGGCATTGTACTCATCAACCAGGAAGTTTGCCGTGGCTGGCGTTACTGTGTCTCGGCCTGTCCATATAAAAAGACCTATTACAACTGGGCCACGGGAAAATCAGAAAAGTGCATTCTCTGTTATCCGCGCCTGGAAAGTGGACAGGCCCCGGCCTGCATGCATTCGTGTGTGGGTAGAATTCGCTACCTCGGTGTGATGCTGTACGATGCTGATCGACTTATCGATGCCTGCAATGTTCCCGATGAGCAACTGGTGGATGCTCAGAAAGAAATCATTCTCGATCCGTTTAATGAGCAGGTGATTTCTGAGGCAAAAAAGAATGGCCTCAGCGATGATCTGATTGATTGTGCGCAAAACTCACCGGTCTATAAATTTTATAAATTATGGGGACTGGCGTTGCCTCTTCATCCCGAATTTCGAACCTTACCCATGTTGTTTTATGTGCCCCCGCTACTCCCTGTCATGGCATCCATGCAAGAAGGCTCCTATGATGTCTCTCATGATCAACTTTTTACGCCTATTGACAAAGCTCGCATACCCATCGCCTATCTGGCAAAATTATTTGCTGCTGGCAATGAAGGGAAAGTTCGCTATTCGCTGAAAAAACAGTATGCCGTACGCATGTACCGGCGGCTGAAAACGGTCAAAGATGTGGACCCGGAGGTGGTGAAAAAAATACTGAACGAGGCGGACTGTTCCGAGGAACAGGCTGAGCGCATCTACCGGTTGACCTCCCTGGCCACATTTGATGATCGCTTTGTCATTCCGGGTGAACACCGCGAACAGTCCATTGAAAAACTGATGATCCCTCTGGATGCCAGAGGTAGTGGTCTGGGCTTTTTACAGGAACCCGAAAGAAAGGGCTATTAAAAATGTTAAAATACAAAAACCTTTACCTGAAAATTTCATCACTTTTCCAGTACCCTGACGAAGGATTTCGTTCTCGTGTAGAGGAGTTGTGGCTGGAAGTTCAAAGGCAATTTCCTGAGGAAGTAGAAAGTGTGCGGAGATTTCGTAATTTTGTTAATGAAACCTCTTTAACGGAGATACAGGAATACTATACACGTACCTTTGATATTAATCCCATTGCCACTTTAGACATCTCCTACCATATATTTGGCGACACATATAAAAGAGGCCAATTTCTGGCGAATTTACGTGCTGAACAAATGAAATTAGGCATAACGATTAGACAGGAATTACCGGATCACCTACCTGAAATTTTGCACTACCTGGTAAAGGTGAAAGATTCTGAATTGCAGTATTCGCTGGCAAATTTAATTCTTTTGCCAGCCTTATCAGAAATACAGAAAGCCCTGGACAAAAGTTTAAATGTGTATGCTGCCATGGTGGCTTTCCTGAAAAAGTTGTTGATGGAAGATTTTCAAATAACCAAAATTCAACCCACTTACATGAGTAAAGAAAAATTAACTACACTGGAAGGGGAGTGAATCATGAGCGAGACCTTCTTTTTTGTAGCCTTTCCCTACATGTGTCTGGCATTGTTTTTCATTGGTACCATTCATCGTTATCGAAAAGAAAAATTTACCTATAGCAGTCTCTCCTCACAATTCCTTGAAAGTGAACATCTGTTTTTTGGATCGATGCCATTTCATTATGGTATTTTACTGTTATTTTTCGGACATCTCTTTGCCTTTCTTTTTCCAAAAACGTTAATGGCTATCAATCGGATTCCCGTTCGCCTGTACATTATCGAAGCAAGCGCTTTTATTTTCGCTCTCGGTACCCTGGTAGGGCTGCTTAATCTGATCTATCGGCGCCTGACCAATCACAAGATTCGCCAGGTTACCACCGTGATGGACATTTTTATTTTGCTGCTTTTTTTAGTGGAAGTATCGCTGGGTATGCATATTGCTCTGGCTTATCGCTGGGGTTCGGCCTGGTTTCCAGTATTTGTGACCCCTTATTTACGTTCACTGTTCCGATTTAGTCCGAACCTTACTACCATTGCTAATCTGCCCTTTACCGTGAAGGCCCATATAGTGATTGCATTTGGAATATTTGCCATCATACCTATAACACGGCTGGTACATATTTTGGTGGCGCCGTTGCACTACATTGTCCGTCCATATCAGCGGGTTATATGGAACTGGGAACGGAAAAAAATTGCTACTCCGGAAGAAGTTGAAGTGTAAAGAACTTAGACCTTGAACCTAAAAGGATAACAGCGCAATCAATGTAAATTACTAAGCTGGTGAGAAAATCATGGATATCAAAACTGGTTGGTTTTTATCGATTGTCGTTACCATACTGGTAATTTTAATTTACTACAATCCAGACAATTATAAATTTATTAACAATCAGCAGGGGTATAAACCCGACCAGCCCATTGCATTTTCCCATAGAGTTCATGCTAAAGATAATGCCATTCCATGTCTATATTGCCATTTTGCTGCCGAAGAAAGTCGTCATGCCGGTATTCCCTCTGCCAATGTCTGCATGAACTGTCATCGAGAAATCAAAAAAGATTCTCCGGAAATACAAAAGATTGTTAAGGCCATTAAAACGAACACACCCATTGTGTGGACCAAGGTCAACTCGGTACCCGATTTTGTTTATTTTAATCATAGCATTCACATTAACCGTAATATCAAATGTGAAAAATGCCATGGTGATGTAGCCTCCATGGATAAAGTGTACCGGGCCAATAAACTTGGCATGGGATGGTGTATTTCATGCCATCGAGAATATACGCATAAAGTGTTAAAGCTGGAACCTGGTAGCCAGGTTCTGGTAGATTGTTCGGTGTGTCATTATTGATTGGTGAAAAATTTGGGGTTGGCAGAAAATGGATAAGAAGCAAGAAAATAGGTACTGGACTAAACTGGAGGAATTTGAACCTGAAGTAAACGATGCCCTCCAGAATTCTGAAAAAAGCACAACCAGAATGAACCGGCGCACCTTTTTAGAACTATTGACCCTATCCTTTGCCGCTACTTCCTGTGCTAAATTTCGTAAGCCGGTGCAAAAGATTGTACCTCTACTCAATAAACCGGAATATCATGCTCCGGGTACCTCGCTCTGGTACGCTTCAACCTGCGGGGGCTGCCCGGCCGCCTGTGGTACGCTGGTAAAGGTTCGCGATGGAAGACCCATCAAGCTGGAGGGTAATCCGGACCATCCGCTTAATCAGGGTGGCCTGTGTGCCATAGGTCAGGCGAGCCTGCTGGGAGTGTACGATTCGCAGCGATTAAAACAGCCCATGAAAAAGGGTCAACCCGTAGACTGGCAAACCATTGATGCGGAAATCAAGGCTCAATTGAAAAAATTGGTCAGAGCAAAAAAGAAAATCGTCCTGTTGACCGGGACTATTCACAGTCCCTCCACGCGTGCCATTATTGATGAGTTCCTGCGCACCTATCCTTTGGCAGAACACCTGAGTTATGAACCTGTTTCTCTAACAGCCATCCGCCGGGCCCATGAGAAGACGCATGGAAAAGCTTTGATCCCGGCTTACCGTTTTGACCGGACCCGGGTGATCGTTAGCTTCGATGCCGATTTTCTGGGTACCTGGCTTTCACCGGTGGAATTCACCCGTCAGTATGCCAGTCAACGGGCTCGCTTACTTGAGGAAAGGAAGCCCCTGCTGCACGTCCAACTGGAAGCACGCGTTTCGCTTACCGGTAGTAACGCCGATAAACGAATGATCATTTCACCCGATCAACAAAAGGCTTATCTCTTATGGCTGAGTAAATTGCTTGCTCAAAAGGCCGGTCAGACAACCTGGCTGGGTACTCTGGCGAATCAACAAGGGCTGGAAGGGGTCCAGTCTGAACACCTGCGGGAACTGGAAAAACTGGCGGATATCCTCTGGGCACATCGCGGTAAAAGCCTGGTGCTCAGCTCTGCTTCGGATGAAAACTCACAAGTGGTGGTGAATTTCATCAATCAATTGCTGGGGAATTATCATCGCACCATTCTTTTAAGTCATGCCTCGCAACAGAATCAAAGTGATGATCTGGCTATTAAACATCTACTTGATGAAATGAAGGGGGGTCAGGTAGGGGCGCTTCTCATCTACGGTTGTAATCCGGCCTTTACCCTCCCTGAGGAACTGAACTTTATGGAAGCCCTGAAAGGTGTGGAGGTAACGGTTGATTTTAATCAATTTGATGATGAAACCACGGAGCTGGTTCAGTATCTCTGTCCGGACCATCATTACATCGAAACCTGGAATGATGCCGAACCTCAGGTGGGCTTATACAGTCTCTTTCAGCCTACCATAAGACCTCTGGGCAATACCCGTCCCTTTCAAGAAAGTCTTTTGCGCTGGATGGGCCGAAACGACACCTATTACCAGTATTTGAAAAAATACTGGCAGAAAAACATTTTTCCGAAACAATCTCGATTTTTGACTTTCCTGAAATTCTGGGAAAAAGCCCTGCTCGATGGCTTTGTGGATTTACGTCAGAATCGAGAAACAGCCTATGTTTTTAGCCAGAAGGCGGTGAAGTCCGCTATTAAGAAATTAGCAGAAATTAAATCTAATTCTGGAGCCTTCTCTCTTGAAATACACCCCAGTCATGCGGTTCGAGATGGTGCTTACACAAATAATCCCTATTTGCTGGAATTTCCTGATCCGATAAGCAAAGTCTGCTGGACCAATTACGTAAGTGTGGCTCCCAGAACTGCGCAACAGTTAAATATTAAAGATGGACAATATTTGCAAATCACCTGGCAGGGGAAAACCCTGGAAGTCCCGGCTCGAATTCAACCGGGACAGCAAGCCGGTACTTTTTCCATAGCCATGGGATTTGGTAGAAAGCGGGCCGGAACTTTCGGTACCGGAGTAGGAGTGAATGTTTTCCCCTTTACAACTTTTAAAGATGACCATTTTGAGTTCATTTGCCAGGAAATTCAGGTTCAACCATTAAACCGATTTAAGAAATTTGCCCTCATTCAGACCGAAGACCTTTTGCACAATCGCCCCATTTTACTGGAAACTACCCTGGCA
Organism: uncultured Cytophagia bacterium; assembly: GCA_964565205.1. Taxonomy (GTDB): domain Bacteria; phylum Zhuqueibacterota; class Zhuqueibacteria; order Oceanimicrobiales; family CAZMEG01; genus CAZMEG01. The sequence goes on along the minus strand of CAZMEG010000078.1, from coordinate 4,911 downwards.
GAAATAGATAAGGCGGATCATACTGTACAGGAACACAATTATGATGCTATGGTTATCTGGCATGGTCATAAATTTGAAAAACACAAGTGGGAGATGGCCATTGACTTAAATAAATGCATCGGTTGTGGTGCCTGTATAGTGGCCTGTGAGGTGGAAAACAACATTCCTGTTGTGGGAGAGGAAGAAGTTCACCGGCGACGCGAAATGCACTGGATGCGCATTGACCGGTATTACAAGGGTGAACTGGAGAATCCACGGATTCTTTATCAACCCATGTTGTGTCAGCAGTGTGATAATGCCTCCTGTGAAAGTGTCTGCCCGGTACTGGCCACCATACAGAGCAGTGAAGGGCTCAACATGCAGATTTATAATCGCTGTGTTGGTACGCGGTTTTGTGCTAACAATTGCCCCTACAAGGTGCGCCGCTTTAACTGGTTTGATTATCCCCACAACGATTTAAGCGCCAATTTAATTCTAAATCCAGATGTTACCGTGCGAAGTCGTGGTGTGATGGAAAAATGTACTTTTTGTGTCCAGCGTATTGAAGCCGTAAAAATTAAAGCAAAGAAGGAAAGGCGACCTATTCGGGATCAGGAAATTCAAACGGCCTGTCAGCAGAGCTGTCCGGCCGATGCCATTGTATTTGGTGATGCCAATGATCCCGACAGTCAAATTGCAAAATTAAAAGAAAATTCAAGAAAATTTAAAGTTCTGGAAGAATTGTACGTGAAACCCTCTGTCACTTATCTTAAAAAGGTAGAGACCCATGATGTCTGAATCTCTGACTTTAAGAAAACCTCTTGTCGATACCAGTAAGCAACTTCGCGATGTCAACGAAGACATACTCCAGCTTCTGGAGCAAAAACCCGGCCCGGGCTGGTGGGCTACCTTTGGCGTGACCTTCAGTGCTTTTCTGATGGGTCTGGCAGCCACGATCTATTTGATTCGTGTAGGTCTGGGCACCTGGGGAATCAACAAAACGGTTGGATGGGCGTTTGCCATTACCAATTTTGTTTTCTGGATCGGAATTGGTCATGCCGGTACCTTTATCTCGGCCATTCTATTTCTATTCCGACAAAAATGGCGTACCGCCATTAATCGCTCTGCCGAAGCCATGACCATTTTTGCGGTGATCTGTGCAGGACTCTTTCCGCTCATCCATATGGGACGCATCTGGTTCTTTTACTGGATGCTTCCCTATCCCAACACACGCGGTTCTTTGTGGGTAAATTTTCGTTCACCGCTTATCTGGGACTTTTTTGCCATCGCAACTTATTTTACCATATCACTGGTATTCTGGTATCTGGGCCTTGTCCCGGACCTGGCGGCTGTACGTGATCGTGCGAAGGGGAAAATGCGCGGATTTATCTTCCGGTTGCTCAGCCACGGCTGGAACGGGTCGCAGCGGAGCTGGTCACGCTATGAAGCCATCTATGGCATGTTAGCCGGATTGGCCACCCCGCTGGTGCTGTCGGTACATTCCATCGTAAGTATGGACTTTGCCACAAGTCTGGTACCGGGCTGGCATACCACCATCTTTCCTCCTTATTTTGTAACGGGAGCTATTTTCTCCGGCTTTGCCATGGTGGTGACCCTTTTAACCCTGGCAAGGAAATATATGAAGTTACAGAGTTACATCACGGTTGATCACTTCGAGAACATGGCTAAGATTCTCATCATCACCGGTTCCATTGTGGGACTGGCCTACATGACAGAAGTTTTCATTGCCTGGTATAGTGGTAACATTTATGAACAATATGCATTCGCCAACCGCGCATTTGGTCCTTATGCCTGGGCTTATTTTCTCATGGTGGCCTGTAATGTGCTTTTACCACAACTATTCTGGATTCGTAAATTACGCCGTTCTATTGGATTCATGTTTGTGGTTTCCATTTTGATTAATTTAGGCATGTGGCTGGAACGTTTTGTAATAGTGGTTACTTCTTTACATCGTGATTTCCTCCCCTCAAGCTGGGCAATGTACAAGCCCACATTCATTGAAGTAGCCATTTTAATAGGTAGTTTTGGATTATTCTTTTCCCTTTTCTTGATTTTTATTCGCCTGTTGCCGGTTGTTTCAATCAGTGAAGTAAAAGCCGTTTTGAAATATGGAAGAAATGGGAGGGTACCTTCCAATGGACACTAAATATTATATTGCCTTTTATGATAACGAGGACGCCATTATCTCGGCGGCTAAAACCTGCCGAAAAAAAGGCATCAAAATATTTGATGTTTACACACCCTATTATGTTCACGAACTGGATTCGGTACTGGGTGTACCTCGAACCCGGTTGCTGGTGATCGGCTTTCTGGCCGGTGTACTGGGCCTGTTTCTGGCCGTTCTCATGCAGGTCTGGACTTCCGCCTATGATTGGCCCCTGGTGGTGGGTGGTAAACCCTTTAATTCATTTCCGGCATTTATTCCCGTGTCGTTTGAATTAACTGTGTTATTTTCAGGGCTGATTGGTATCGGGGCGCTTTTTATTCGTGATCGACTCTGGCCCCTGTCTCGCCGCCATGTTTTTGAAGGTGTTACCAGTGATAAATTCGTTATGGTGGTGGAGCAAAAAGACGTGGCCATTGATTCTGGTGACATTTATACCGTCTTAAATTTATTTCAACCGGTAAAAATAGAGGAGGCACTGGAGTTAAAGTGAAACGATCAACTTTACACTGGCTGGGTATAATTGGTTTACCTTTGGTCACTTTTGGATTAATCAAAGGATTACAAAGAGATTTCACCAAACCCAATTATGAATATTTTGCTGATATGGCTTATTCACCGGCCTATCATGCCCAGGAACCCAATCCGGTTTTTGCCAGTGGAATTACCGAACAATTACCCGTACCCGGAACTCTTCCTCGTGGAGCCACTTTTTTCCCTTATGGGCCATCTGAAGAAGATAATTTGCGGGCAGGAGAAGAGCTGGTCAATCCTTTTAAACCAACAGAAGAAAACTTGAAGCGTGGGAAGCATCTTTTCGAAACTTTCTGTGCACCCTGTCACGGTTTTCATGGCAATGGTGACGGCCCGTTAATTCCGAAATACCCCAATCCACCATCTTTTAAAACGGCACGTTTCCGTTCCATTAAAGATGGTTCTATTTATCACACGATCACCTATGGTAAACGTAAGATGCCTTCCCATGCTTCACAAATTAAACCTGAAGATCGCTGGAAAATCATTTTATATGTGAACAAATTAAGGTTTGGAGAATAGACTTATGAATCAGGAAGTTGAAACTTTGCAACCATCGGTGGTAGAAGAAGCCTTTGTTGCTAAAGAAGTGACCCTGAAACCCGTAGAAGAAGTTTCCCTGGCCAGAAAATGGTTGCCCTGGTTCATTGTGCTCTTATTGGCGGGAATCGGTGCTTTTGTGCATGGTCTATTTTTTGATCCACAGCGCATCTGGGCTAATTTTTTGTTAAACAACTTCTACTTTTTCTCGCTGGCCCTTTGTGGTACTTTATTTCTGGCCATGCACTATTTAAGTAATGCAGGCTGGTGGGTACTGGTCAAAAGGCTTCCTCAATCCATGACCGCTTATTTGTTTCCGGGTAGTGTGTTATTATTTTTGCTCTATTTTGGTATGCATCATATATATGAATGGAGCCATGCAGATGTTGTACAGAATAATCCACTCCTTCAACATAAGGCACCTTATCTTAATGTGAGTTTTTTCTTCCTGCGCATGGCCATCTTTTTAATTCTGTGGTTGTTTTTAACGGCAAAAATCGAAAAGCATTCGTTAATTTTAGATGAAACAGGCGATCTTGGAAAAACCCGAACCATTAAAGTATATTCAGCCATTTTTATTGTTGTCTATGGTATCACTTTTACCTTCGCCAGTTTTGACTGGATCATGTCCCTGGAACCGGAATGGTACAGCACCGTGTTCGCCATTTACCTGTTCGCAGGCTTATTTGTAAGTGGCGTAGCCGCTTTTACCCTTTTAACTTTATTGTTGAAACGGTTAGGTTACTTACCAGAAGTAAACGATAATCACCTGCATGATCTGGGTAAGTATATTTTCAGTTTCAGCACTTTCTGGGCTTATATCTGGTTATCACAATTTTTGCTCATCTGGTATGCCAACATCCCAGAAGAGGCGGTGTACTATGCCAAACGCATGAACACTACCTGGTATCCCTGGTTTTTAACCAATCTTATTTTAAACTGGGTGATTCCTTTCTTATTATTAATGACGCGTCGTGCTAAACGGGACCCGAAGCTGCTTTTCTGGGGGAGCGTGGTAGTTCTGATCGGCCATTGGCTGGATCTGTATTTAATGGTGATGCCGCCTTTTTCGCCTGAATTTTCCATTACGCCTTATGAATTCTTAATTTTTTTGGGATTTGCAGGTATTTTTCTGTTGTTTGTATTAAATAAATTTAATAAACTTATAAAGATACCGTGTCGAGACCCTTATATTGAAGAGAGCCGAAATTTTCATCAATAACTAAATACAGGTTTTTCTATGTTTTTATCTAAAAGCTCGGAATACGCCATTCGCACAGTGTTATATATTGCAATTCGCAATGAAAACCACTATCTGCCGGTTCATGAAATTGCCGAGGAGTTGCAGATTCCGTTTCATTTTTTATCTAAAATTATTCAGACCTTAAGCAAGTATAATATTGTTTCATCTGTACGAGGACCAAAAGGGGGGGTAACCCTGGCACGACCGGCTGAGCAAATAAATTTACTCGAAATTATTCATGCCATCGATGGTCCTTATGCCTTCAATGGCTGTATCCTGGGTCTACCAGGCTGCGGCGAAGCCAATCCCTGTCCACTGCATGACCAATGGGTTACTGCCAAAGAAAATGTAGTCTCCATTTTTACCAATACTACCATAGCTGAACTGGCAAAGAAAGTCCAGGAGGAAAAGCTGCGCCTGGCAGGTTCAT
>CAZMEG010000077.1:5232-10518 GCA_964565205.1 uncultured Cytophagia bacterium | reverse complement strand
CCTTTAAAATGGTTACTTCATCAAAAGGACGACCGATGAGCTGGGCTCCTATGGGTAAACTTTTTGAATCAAATCCACAGGGGATCGAGATGGCTGGTAAACCGGCCAGGTTTACCGAAACTGTGAAAATGTCAGACAAATACATGGTTAAAGGATCCCGTAATTTCTCCCCTAATTTAAAAGCTGTAGTAGGGGTGGTGGGTGTCAACAGGCAATCACACTGCTCAAAGGCCTGGTCAAAATCGCGTTTAATCAAAGCACGTACCTTTTGTGCCTTGCGATAATAAGCTTCATAATAGCCGGCGGACAGAACGTAAGTGCCCAGCATGATTCGTCGCTTAACTTCCTCACCAAAGCCCTGACTGCGGGAATTCACATACATCTCTTCAAGATTGGTGGCCTCAGCATCTCGAAAACCGTAATGGGCTCCATCATACCGGGCCAGATTGGATGAAGCTTCGGCAGTAGCAAGAATGTAGTAGGTGGCAATTGCGTATTCCGTATGAGGTAAGGAGATTTCCAGAATGGTGGCTCCTTCCTTTTCCAGAAATTTGGCTAATCGATGGATTGCCTCGCGGATTTCAACATCAAGACCCTGACCAAAATATTCCCGGGGTAAACCAATTTTTAAATTTTTGATGTTATCCTGTAAATATTTTGAAAACTCCGGTACATCCATCGAAACGGAGGTGGAGTCTCTCGGATCATGACCGGCCATGACTTCCAGTAGCAGAGCCGTGTCTTCGACAGATTTGCCAATGGGACCAATTTGATCCAGGGAAGAGGCAAAGGCTACCAGTCCAAAGCGTGAGACGCGACCATAAGTAGGCTTGAGTCCTACCACGCCACAAAAAGCCGAGGGTTGTCGGATGGAGCCCCCGGTGTCGCTTCCCAATGCGGCCGTCACCAGATCAGCAGCCACAGCCACACACGAGCCTCCGGAAGAGCCTCCCGGTACTCTTTCAGGATTGTGTGGATTTTTCACCGCTCCGAAATAGGAATTTTCGTTGGAACTGCCCATGGCAAATTCATCCATATTGGTTTTACCAATGATAATAGCATCAGCCTCCAGCAACCGCCTGATCACAGTAGCATCATAAAGCGATATGAAATTTTCCAGAATTCGTGAACCGCAGGTAAGGCGCTCATCTTTTATGGCAATGTTGTCTTTTATCGCAAGCACAGCGCCTGCCAGCTTGCCGTCTTTATTCTGTGCTAATTTAGTATCTATTTCACGAGCTTTTTGTAACGCTTGATTTTCAAAAACAGAAATGAAAGCATTCAGGTGGGAATGGTCATGGATTTGTGTTAGATAATATTCAACTAATTCCTTTAAAGAAAAATCACCCTTCTTCAAGCCACGGCAAGTCTCCTGGATAGTGAGTCCCTCAAAAACCTTGGTCAATTATAAGCCCCAGTTTATTTTTCTCCGGGTGATTCGATCTCAGATTTTTTCTCTTCAATTTCAGGTTCTTTGGTGGCTTTCTTAAACTCCCGCAATCCCTGACCAAGACCTCGAGCCAATTCGGGTAATTTTTTAGCACCAAATAATAATAATATAACAAAGAAGATAACTAGTATTTCAGGCATTCCTAAAGACATAACAAATCTCCATTCATTTAAAATTTCTTAGCTAATATAATAATTACATGTTTAATAAACAAATAAAAGTTTTAATTTAAGTTACTAACACCTGAACACTTTTTACTTTAAAGCTTGGGGTCCTTCAGCTCTTTTTCGATATCGCTTACATCCAGTTCATTACGAATATCGTTAGCCGCTTTTTTAAATTCGCGCATGGCTTTTCCGAGACCGCGAGCCAATTCCGGTAAGCGTTTAGCACCAAATAAAAGTAAAATGGTTAAGAAAATGATAAGTAATTCAGACATTCCAATGGATCCAAAGCCCATAATGCACACCTCCTCGGGCGTTTTAAATTAATACCAGCGTAATAAATACAGAGCCACACCAATACCGATGATGCCTACAATATTTAACTTAATAGTAAACCCCAGGGTTATAGAAAAAAGTTTCACATCCAGGGTAGCTGGCCCTACAGCAAATGATGCAGAGCGAATAAAGAATTCTTTAATCACCCCTGTGGGTAACAGCAAAGTAACCAGCTCACCTAACAATGTACCGATCATGGCTCCTAAAATTATGACTATTACAATATGACCTAAAGATTTTTTCGCCATCCAGCCTTCCCTCCAAAATAAATCTTAGATACTTACTACTTCTTTATAGGCCCCTCCTTGAGCTTTATGTAAAGATGTTTTAATAATAGATCGAAAAATTTTTGCCCCGTCTTCAGAATTTAATATTTTTTCCGCACAACGCTCTGGATGAGGCATCATACCCAGTACATTACCCTCCCGATTGATGATGCCAGCGATGTTTTGTAAGGCACCATTGGGATTGGCTTGCTCGGTAACATTACCCTGAGGATCGCAGTAACGAAAAACGACCTGTCCATGCTTGTTTAAATCATCCAGCGTTTTTTGATCGGCGTAATAGAGACCTTCAGCATGTGCAATAGGAATTTTTAGTATTTCATGAGACTTACATTCGCTGGTAAATAATGTTTCATGATTTTCCACCCGAACATGAACGTATTCACAGATGAAGCGAAGATTTTTATTTCGCATGAGCACACCCGGGAGCAACCCGGATTCGCATAAGATTTGAAAGCCATTGCAAATACCCAGAACGATTCCTCCCTGGCGAGCAAATTTAATAACTGCCTGCATAACCGGTGAAAACCGGGCAATGGCACCTGCCCGAAGGTAATCGCCATAAGAAAAGCCACCCGGTAAAATAATCACATCAAAATGCTGAATACTGGTTTCTTTGTGCCAGATAAATTCCACATCCTGATGAAAAATATGTTTCAGCACATAATAACAGTCATGATCACAATTTGAGCCAGGAAAAACAATAACACCAAATTTCATGATTAACTTTCCGGGTTTAGTTCGGTTAATTCAAACGAATACTCTTCGATGACCGGATTGGCCAGTAATTTTTTACAGGCTTCATGGATTATCGCTTCTGCTTCCTGGGGAGTTCTGGAATCGATTTTCAGGTGAATGGATTTGCCGATTCTAACCTCGTTTATGTTTTTAAAGCCTAAATTATGCAAGGCATGTTGCACCGTTTTACCCTGGGGGTCCAGAATTCCATTTTTTAGGGTGATTTCGATTTTAGCCAGATACATCTTTATCAATCCGGAATGTAAATGTCCAGTATTTCATCATCTTCCTCTTCTTCTTCACGGGATGGGAAAAGCCACGATTTAAATACACCATAAAGCACAAAGCCAAATATTAGCGGAAACATGGCCTTTTCCCGAAAAAGAATCATGAGGGTTAAGCCAGTTAACATAAAAACCAAATGAACTGTGTTCTTTTTATTCTCATGTAAAGTTAATTTGGGCATAGCTTCATATTCCACATGACTGACCATGAGCACACTGAGGAAGACTACCAGAGGTGCCAATAGAGGCGCAAAGCGAAGCCCTTCCCACAAATCATAATTGAAGATCACATATGTGGCCAGAGTGACGGCCATGGCCGGTGTGGGAAGCCCGTCGAAGGATTCTTTCTCATAACTTTCCAGATTTATGTTGAAACGTGCCAAACGGATGGCGGCAAAAAGTAGTGGCATAAAGCTTAAAATTAGTCCCGATGCCCCGATTTTGTAAAAGAAAACCTGATATATGAGCACAGATGGAGCCGCTCCAAAAGAAACTACATCGGAAAGGGAATCAAACTCAATGCCAAATTCGCTGTAAGTTTTTGTCTTTCTGGCCAGTTTACCATCGATAATGTCGCATATGCCGGCAATAATTATCATCCAGGAAGCCGCCACATATTTTCCCTGTACAGCGCTGATAATAGCAAAAAATCCAAAAAATAAATTTAACATGGTGAAAAGACTTGGAAAAATTTCCTTTCTACGAATCATGGTTAATTACTCCTATGATACTGGTTCCACCTTGAACCTTTTGACCAATTCTTACTTTCAAATCAATATTTTTAGGGAGAAAAATATCTACCCTCGAACCAAATTTAATCATACCAAACCGCATTCCTTTTTTAACTTCATCCCCTTCCTTTAAGTTGCAAACAATTCTTCTGGCCAGAATACCCGCTATCTGCTTAAAAAGAAGTTTTGTATTTGTATTTTCAATACCAATGATGGTTTGCTCATTTTTTAACGATGCCTCTTTTTTAAACGCCTGTAAAAAAGCTCCGGGCCTGTATTTTAAATAAGCTACCCGACCCGATATGGGAATGCGGTTTATGTGGACATCGAATATGGATAAAAAAATGCTCACGCGCGTGGTAGGAGCTCCGATAAAATCCTGTTCCTCTTCATCCACAATTTCAATGATTTTACCATCCGCAGGGGAAACCACTAAATTAGCCTCTTCGGGGATGGTTCGTTCCGGATCGCGAAAGAAAGCCATAACAAAAGCTGTCAAAAGCACTCCAGCGATGGTCAGAATTTTAAAAAAAAGATGGGCCGTCACCATCGCCCCGGCGGTAAAGCCAGCCGTCAAAACCAGCATACCCGAAAATAATTTTATGCCTTCTCGATTCATCTTCAAGCTACTGTTTCTTTGAAAATGCGACTTCTAATCTGCTGATAAACAGTCTGCGGGTCTTTAGAATCCAGCCGAAAAGTGTCTTTGTTTATTTTTTCATCAGATTCAATATCCCACAATCGGCAGGTATCAGGAGAAATTTCATCTCCCAGTAAAATTTTGTCCTTGTGGCGACCAAATTCTATTCTGAAATCCACCAATAAAATATTCCGCCGATAAAAAAAAGATTTAAGTACCGCATTTATTTTACGCGCATAACGTTTAATCTGGGCAATTTCTTCTTCTTTTGCGTGACCAAAAGAAAGCACGTGATCCTCATTGATTAATGTGTCTGGTTTATCCTCGACCTTTAAATAGAACTCTAATATGGGGTATTCCAGCTCTTTACCTTCCTTCACCCCAAATTTTTTGACCAGACTTCCGGTAGCGACATTATGCATGACTACTTCAATCGGGATCATTTTCAATTTACGCACCACCATAGCGCTTTCTGAATAGTCACCAACATAATGTGTCGGTACGTGATAATTCTCCAGATATTTAAAAAGAAAGGAGGATATTTGATTGTTCACCATTCCCTTACCTTTAACAGAAGACTTCTTACTTGTTTCTGGAATTACGTCTTTAAATTCCATGATTAAAAAATCTGCGTTATCGGTTTCATAGAAGATTTTTGT
>CAZMEG010000077.1:0-5222 GCA_964565205.1 uncultured Cytophagia bacterium | reverse complement strand
TACTTTTTTTTCTTTTTTTTGACTTTGATCTCCTTCAATTTTCCCTCACTCCTTTATTTAGTTCCCAAAATATTTATTTAACTTGAATAATGTAAGATAATTATATCCCAACTCTTTTAAAAATAAAATCAACATGACGCAGGTTACGTTGAAGATCAAAACATTGTTCTATTTCTTCACGGGAAAGCCATTTTCGAATTTTCTCGTCGGTAAGAACCGCCTGTTTGAAATCTCCGTCACCATTCCATATGCGCATGGCTTGATCCTGTACCATTTTGTAAGCCTCTTCACGGCTCACCCCTTTTTTAACCAGAGCCAGCAACACGGATTGGGAGAACACCAAACCCCGTGTTTTCTCTAAATTCCGTTTCATGTTTTGAGGATATACTACGAGATTTTCCACAATTTGAGTGAATTTGTTAAGCATGTAATCCAGCGCTATGGTGCTATCCGGGATAATCACGCGTTCTACAGATGAGTGAGTTATGTCACGTTCATGCCACAAAGTTACGTTTTCCATGGCAGCGAGAGCATTGGCTCGTACCACTCTGGCAAGTCCGCTGATTCGCTCACAAGTTATGGGATTGCGTTTGTGTGGCATAGCCGAGGAACCTTTTTGACCTTTTGTAAACGATTCCTCTACTTCGAGGATTTCGGTACGTTGCAAGTTGCGAATTTCGGTGGCAAACTTTTCCAGGGAGCAGGCAATCAGGGCCAGAGTTGCCAGAAATTCTGCATGGCAATCCCGCTGCACAATCTGCGTTGAAATAGGTGCGGGTTTTAAGTTCAATTTACGACACACATATTCCTCCACGTGAGGGTCAATATGAGCGAATGTGCCTACTGCTCCAGAGATCTTGCCCACGGAAATTGTTTCAATAGCCTGCTCCAGTCTTCTTCTTCCCCGACCGATTTCATCGTACCAGAGGGCTAATTTCAAACCAAAGGTAGTTGGTTCGGCATGCACACCGTGGGAACGACCAATACACACCGTTTCTTTGAATTCCAGAGCCCGGTTTTTTAAAACGGAACGTAATTGAGTTAAATCCTGCATCAAGAGTTCACCAGCCTGCCTCATCATCACCGCCAGAGCTGTATCCAGGAGATCAGACGAAGTCATACCCAGATGAATGAACCGGCTTTCCGGTCCCACAAATTCAGCCACATTGGTTAAGAAGGCAATAACATCATGTTTAACCGTTTGTTCAATTTCCAGAATGCGGTTTTTATCAAAATTTGCACGAGCTTTAATGATTTCCACAGCTTCCCCGGGAATTTCACCCAGTTCGGCCAGGGCTTCACAGGCAAGAATTTCTATCCGCAGCCACTGTTTAAATTTGTTTTCATCGCTCCAGATTTGCCCCATTTCAGGGCGTGTATATCTCTCGATCATCTACAGAATACCTTATTTTAATGGCGCTTTTTTCGAATGACTCTTTCCAGTTGCAAATTCGTATTGAAAATGGTTCCGTTTCGATAGACTTTTAATTTCAATATGTCGCCACCATGGATATCCGATTCTTCAATGATTTGCCAGATATCCTGAACCCGGCTAATTTTCTTGCCATTTACTTCAATGATGATGTCGCCAACTTCCAGGCCAGCTCTTTCAGCCGGACTATCGTGTTCAACATTGGTAACGATGACTCCTTGCTTGACACCAAAGTAGCGCAACATCAAAGGTGTGAGATTATCTACCTCCAGGCCCGATCGCCAGGTGCGCACCACCTCACCATACTCTTTCAATTCTTTCAACACACGTTTGATGCGATTAATAGGAATGGCAAAACCAATGCCCACCGAACCGGTGTTGTATTTACTCCCGGTGTAAATGAAAGTGTTCATACCGATAACCTCACCAAGGCTGTTTACCAGAGGTCCACCACTGTTCCCCTGATTGATGGCTGCATCGGTTTGAATCATGTCCTGATACACACGATTACTTTCAAGACGGCCAAAATCACGATCTACGGCACTTACCACACCCACAGTGACCGTAGGCTTGGCGTTGATTTCAAACAGACCAAAAGGATTACCCAGCGCAATGACCCATTCGCCAATGATCACGTCATCGGAATTACCAAAACGAATGTATGGATAATTATCCCCATCAATTTTCAGTAAGGCAATATCTGTGGTGACATCGGCTCCGACAATTTTGGCTTCCCTGGAGGAACCATCAGGCAGGGTAACCATAATTTCGGTGGCATTGGAGATCACATGCTCATTGGTGAGAATAAAACCATTTTCTGAAATTAAAAACCCGGATCCCAGACTCTTCACAGCTTCCCGATAGATGCGGTCAGGGAAAAAATAGCGCAAAAATGGATCATCTAAGAAGGGATTGGTCACATATTCACGAATCTGAGTCACGTTGATCCCACAAACGGCGTTGCTGACTTTTGCTACGGCTTCAGTTATGGCGGTGTGCCGAATACTGTTAATCTGATCATTGACATGCTTTCTTACTTCCTGAGAAGCAGGTTGTACTGAAAGAGCTGCTAGATCCAGTTGCTCGGTTAGGGATTGAGGCTCTCTTTTTTTATAAATAACTATTGACGCCCCCACTAAAAATAAAAGCAAAAGGATAAATACTTTCTTCATACGAACCACCTCATCTTTCCAGAATAATCCTCCATGAATCAACTAATGCGCTCCTTGACTTTTTCCCAGTCTTCAAGGAAACGCTTCAGGCCGATATCGGTCAGGGGGTGGTTAATTAATTGATCAAAAACCTTAAAAGGCATGGTAGCGACATCGGCCCCGATCAAAGCCGCTTCAACTACGTGCATGGGATGGCGCAGACTGGCAGCAAGAATTTCGGTTTCAAAGCCATAATTGTCGTAAATAGTACGAATATCAGCAATGATGTTCATTCCAGCCCCACTGATATCATCAACCCGTCCTATGAAGGGGCTGACAAAAGTGGCCCCGGCCTTAGCTGCCATCAAAGCCTGAGAAGGACTAAAACAAAGCGTCACGTTAGTACGGATGCCTTCGCCAGAAAGCGTCTTCACAGCCTTTAGTCCTTCACGAATCATGGGAATTTTTACCACAATATTTGGATGCAGATTGGCCAGATCGTGCGCTTCCTCAATCATGCCTTTGTAATCGGTGGCTACCACTTCCGCATTGACCGGACCATCCACAATTTCACAAATACTCAACAATATATCTTTAAACTTACCCTCCTCTTTCGAAATTAGAGTGGGATTGGTGGTTACACCGTCCAAAATGCCCATACTTGCGGCCTGTCTAATTTCTTCAATATTAGCCGTGTCTAAAAAGAACTTCATTTTTACCTCCATATTAATTTAATAAAAAACCTTTTCTAAAAAAAGACCCTGAGGAGGAGCTGTAAATCCTATCTTTCCCCGGGTTTGATTATCAATCATTTGTTTTACGATTTCTGGTTCAATTTTTTTCCTTCCAACATCAACCAGAGTGCCGACAATTATACGAACCATATTATGCAAAAAGCGATTGGCACATATTTGTAAGATAATTTCATCAGCCGTTTCTTGCCAGTTAATCGATTCAACGTTACACAAATAATGGGGTTCGTCTTCCATTTCTTTACAAAACGCCTTAAATACATGCTCGCCTATTAAATAAGCCGAAGCCTTGCGCATTTGCTCAACATCCAGAGGATATTTGCAATGCCAGGAATACTGTCGGCCCACAGCTCTGGGACGTTTGGAGATCACATATCGATACTGGCGTTTTCTGGCGTTGTATCGGGCGTGAAAGCTTTCATCGACTTCTTCTACTTGAACCACGACCACATCCCCTGGAAGATAACTGTTCAAACCTAATTTTATTGATTTTAATTCCAGTAATTTGTTTGTCTTAAAGTTTACTACCTGTCCCAATGCATGCACCCCGGCATCGGTGCGTCCGGCTGCGTAAATGGTCGGTTTTTCTTGCATCAACTCATAAATAGCCCCCTGCAAAACACCCTGAACGGTACGTCCTTTTGGTTGCCATTGCCATCCGAGAAAATCGGTACCATCATATTCCAAAATCAATTTTATATTACGCATTAATAATAATATAAAAGAAAATTACTAAAAATCCAAAAGTTAGAATTAAAAAAATTAAATCCTCGCGTTTAAATTGTAGCTGATTGTAATGAGTTCGTGAAGTACCACCCATAAAATTGCGCAGTTCCATGGCTATGGCCAGCATTTCAGCACGGCGAAATGAAGAAACGAAAAGCGGCATAACCATGGGTAACAGAAAATCGGGTAATTTTTTCAACCTTTCAAAAAAATTCCCTGTCAGAGAAGCGCCGCGTGATATTTGAGCTCTTTTAATTCGCTCAGCTTCGTCAATTAAAATGGGTATGAAACGCAAAGCCAGCATGACCATCATGGTGAACTCATGCACCGGGATTTTAAACTTTCTTAGTGGTCGCAAAATTCTTTCGAGTCCATCGGTCAATTCTATCGGCTCGGTGGTCAAGGTTAAAAGCGTCGCAAAGGTTAACAGGATAACCAACCGTGTGGTATAAAGCAGCCCATTGTAAAAACCTTCCTGTGTGACGTTAACAAAGGCAAACTTAAATATGGATTTTCCTTCCGTTACAAACAGGTGGATGGCAAACGTGGCTAAAAACAGCAACCAGAAAGGTTTTAAATTTTTTAAAAACATTCTGACTGGCACTTTTGAGACCACGCAGAGCCACAACGCCATAACCCCCACAAATGATATCAATAGTAGTCCCCTTGCCAGCATGACGCAACTCATAAATATCATGCTGGTGAAGATTTTAGTACGAGGATCGAGTCGATGGAGTATTGAATTTCCTGGAAAATATTGTCCAAAAATTATGTCTTTTAGCATTTGGCAAAGAATATAACATTTTTTTCTTAAAAATCCAATAGAAAGCTGTTAAGTAATCTCTCATGTTTAAAAACATTCTACTTGATTCCTAAATGATAATTCTGTAAAATTGTCCATGCAATTTAATCAAATAAAAGTCATATTTTTTGATTTAGACAACACCCTGTTCGATCACTCTCGTGCAGAAACAGTTGCTTTAAAGCTTTTATTAAAGGCCCATCCCTTAAAAGAATACCAGATCGATCCCGAGGAATTCGTAAAGCGATATAAATATCATAACGATATTCTCTGGGATCAATTGACTAAAAACCAGATTACGCAGAAGCAATTAAAACGTTTACGTTTTCAGAAAGTTTTGCAGGAATTCGGGTTAGATC
>CAZMEG010000076.1:1957-10624 GCA_964565205.1 uncultured Cytophagia bacterium | reverse complement strand
CAATAAAAGAGATCGCAAAAAATGTCATTGATACTTTGCCTGAAGATGTTACAATAGATGAAATCATTCATGCTCTATATATTAAGGCGAAATTTGATCATGGTGAACAAGAAATTAAAGATGGGAAAGGGGTCTCCCATGAAGAAGCAAAGCAGAGAATGAAAAAGTGGCTAAAGTAATCTGGGCTCCTTTGGTGCTTACCGAATTATGTATCGTATTGTAAAGGATGAGGTTTGGATTACTGGTGTTGTACATGGTGCACGGGATTGGAAACCATAGTGAATATTTCATTGCAAATCTCAAACCAGAAAAATGCTATTTATTAAATAGTGCCAAATGACCATTTTAAGTAGTCCAATGAGTCGGCTTCAGCCGACTTTAGCTGTCAGCCCGAAAATTTATTTTCGGGCGGCTTAATGCCGACTTTGTAAACAGTACTCAAAATTACTTTTTAATGTAATACCTGAGTCCAAAAACACGCTGTCAGGGACGTCTCTGATCCACATACATTGTAGATTCAAATAAAACCGATTATCTTTTTGGACAGCCTCGCGAGATTATTTCCTTACCAAGACAGAGGGGTTTACCCATTACCTGAAATTCTTATTGACTAAGTAACAAATAATTATTAAATTTGGCCGGCTTTAAAATAATTTGAAATTTAAAGCCAGATCTATTGGGTCTGGCTTTTTTCGTGATTAAGACAGAACGATGGACAGAAATCATATTAGAAATTTTAGTATCATAGCCCACATAGATCACGGCAAATCTACCCTGGCCGATCGCATTTTAGAGCGGACCGGCACCCTGGAAAAGGTGGAGATGGATCAGGTGCTGGACAGCATGGATCTGGAGCGCGAGCGGGGTATTACCATCAAGGCTCATACCGTCACCATGAATTATCGAGCTAAAGACGGCCAGTCCTATATGTTGAATTTAATCGATACGCCTGGTCATGTGGATTTTACCTATGAAGTGTCGCGCAGTCTGGCGGCCTGTGAAGGGGCTCTGCTGGTGGTGGATGCTGCCCAGGGTGTGGAAGCCCAGACCATCAGCAATCTCTATTTGGCGCTTGAAAATGATCTGACCATCATTCCGGTAATCAATAAAATCGATTTGCCGTCTGCACAAATTGAGCTGGTAAAAAACCAGATTGTGGAAATACTTGGCATCGATGAAGGCGAAATCATTCTGGCCAGTGCCAAAGAGGGTCAGGGTATTGATGAAATCCTTGAAGCCGTCGTGCAACGTATCCCTCCGCCCCGTGGTGATGAAAACGCACCTTTACGAGCCCTCATATTCGATTCTATGTTTGATCCTTATCGCGGGGCCATTGCCTATATTCGAATTTTTGAAGGCAAGATTCACCCTGGAATGAAAATCAAATTCTTCTCAACCGGTAAAGAATTTGAAGTAACCGAAGTGGGAATCCTGCAATTAAAAAAAATTAAAAAGAATCAACTTTCGGTGGGTGAGGTGGGTTATTGTATTGCCGGAGTCAAAGAAGTCAGGGATACCAAAGTTGGGGATACGATTACCGATGCCCAGAATCCGGCCCCGGAACCTCTACCTGGCTACCGGGAAGTGAAGCCCATGGTTTTCAGCGGCCTTTTCCCGGCCGATAGCGAGGATTATGAGGAACTACGTTCCTCTCTGGAACGTCTAAAACTCAATGATGCGGCGCTTATTTTTGAACCGGAAACTTCCCAGGCGCTTGGCTTTGGGTTCCGTTGCGGCTTTTTGGGCTTATTACATATGGAAATTGTGCAGGAAAGGCTGGAACGCGAATACGGCCTTAACATTCTGACCACCATGCCGAATGTTGAGTATCGAGTTTTTACAAAGCGAGGCAATATGCTCCTGGTGGACAATCCAGCCATGCTTCCTCCCATGGGAGAAATTGATTATATTGAGGAACCGTATATTTCAGCCGATATTCTCACACCCACCGAATATATTGGCAATATCATGAAGCTGGCTCAGGACAGGCGGGGTATTTACAAGAACACCGAGTATATTGACCCCACCCGGGCTAATTTACACTACGATTTCCCGCTGGCGGAAATTATCTTCGATTTTTATGACAAGCTCAAATCCCTGACCCGCGGTTATGCATCCTTTGACTATCACTTTTCTGGTTTTCGCAAATCAGACCTGGTAAAGCTGGATATTTTGATTAACGGAGAACCGGTGGATGCTTTATCCTATATCATACATCGAGACAAAGCTTACGACTGGGGAAGAAAAATCTGCTCAAAATTGAAAGAAATTATCCCCCGGCAATTGTTTGAAGTAGTGATACAGGCAGCCATCGGTAGCAAAGTCATAGCCCGAACGGTTGTAAAGCCTTTGCGTAAAAATGTAACGGCCAAGTGTTACGGTGGTGATGTAACCCGAAAACGTAAACTGCTGGAAAAACAGAAAGAAGGCAAAAAACGCATGAAACAAGTAGGTCGGGTCGAATTACCACAGGAAGCTTTTTTAGCTGTGCTTAAAGTGGACTGATGGTTTTAGATTTAGAAAAAACTATGTTATACAAGGAGTCAAGAATGAAACATAATTCACAGGTAACTTACCAGAAAAACTCAAAAGTGGAGAGAATCCAAAAAGGAAAAAAAAGAAAAAAGAATCCTGTCCGCGAGTATACCGAAGCTATTCTTGTCGCTTTAATTGCCGCACTTTTTTTGCGTGCATTCGTGGTGCAGGCGTTTCGCATTCCCACGGGTTCCATGAAAGATACTTTACTTGTGGGAGATTTTCTTTTAGTTAACAAATTCATTTACGGAGTGCGTACCCCGGATCGAATTCCAATCATTAATGTGAAAATCCCCTTCTTCCGCCTCCCAGCGTTTAAAAAACCCCAGAATGGAGATGTAGTGGTGTTTAAATATCCGAAAGATGAAAGGCTCGATTATATTAAGCGGTGCATTGCTGTGGGCGGACAAACGGTAGAAATTCGTAATGGGGATGTTTATATCGATGGGGAGCCCGAAGGAGAAAAATATTACCTGGGGCGCGAATACGACCCTGAGGAAGGGCGTTATGTGGAATACACTCGCATTAAAACCCCTTATGGTAAATCTTATGTCATTCGTCATTATGCAGATCATTATGCCCAGGGAGAAAATTTTGGCCCCGTGAAAGTACCGGAAGGCCATTATTTTATGATGGGGGACAATCGGGACAATAGCTCCGACAGTCGTGTGTGGGGATTTCTTCCGCATGAAAATGTAGTTGGGGAGGCCCTCATTATTTACTTCTCCTGGGATAAACATGGCCCGGTCTGGAATTTGATTGATCGGGTGCGCTGGTCAAGAATTGGGGATATCATTCGTTAAAATGACTGCCGGATTGTACATTCACATTCCTTTCTGTGAAAAACGTTGTGGTTACTGTGATTTTTACACTCTGGCACACCGACAATCCACCATTCCTGAATACATTCAGGCTCTGAAAAAAGAAATTCGTATGTATGCCCGCTATCCAGAAATTCAGGCACTGGAATTTGACACCATCTATTTTGGCGGAGGTACCCCTTCTTTATTAACGGTTAAGCAAATCAGGGAAATTCTGGATTCAGCTTATACCTATCTGAAAATTTCCTGTCACCCTGAAATTACTCTTGAAGTCAATCCGGGCACAGTAGACCGAACCAAGTTGCGAGGGTACCGAACCCTGGGAGTAAATCGCCTCAGTCTGGGAATTCAATCTTTCCAGCCTCAGGAACTCCAATTTCTTGATCGCATTCATTCAGCAGAAGAAGCCATAGACTGTTTTTACAATGCCAGGGCCGCGGATTTTACAAATCTTGGTATCGACTTGATCTTTGCCATTCCGGGTCAGAAACTCCAGACCTGGGAAAAAAATTTAAATCAGGCCGTATCCCTTGAACCGGAACACATTTCAGCCTACAATCTTACCTTTGAAGATGGCACACCTCTCACTCACCAGGTAATAAAAGGGAAAATTCGACCGGTTTCTGAAGCCTTACAAAGAAAGATGTTTTTGACTACTATCGATTTTTTACAGGGCCATGGCTACGAGCATTATGAAATCTCTAACTATGCCCGGCCTAATTTTAAATCCAGACATAATCAAAAATACTGGAATGGCAGTCCCTATCTGGGGGTAGGGGCCTCAGCGCATTCTTTTATTGGAACACGTCGGTTCTGGAATGTAAGCAATCTGAATTTATATTTGCAAAGGCTCTCCCGGAATGAGCTACCGGTTGCAGGTGAAGAAATTCTTGGAAAGGAAACTCTGGCCTTTGAAAAAGTGTTTCTTGGTCTGCGCCAGCGCCAGGGAGTACATTTAGCTTCCTTCGAAGCCGAAACAGGCCTGCCATTTTTTGAAAGATACTGGCGCCCTCTTTCCCGATTTTTTCACTGTAATTTTCATGACAGCCAGTTCATCACCGAATTAAAAGATGGTAAAAGAAAATTAAAGAGTCGATTACTGGCCATTGAAGATGGCTTTCTGCGCCTCACCAGACAGGGGATTTTGCTTTGTGATAAAATTTGTGCCGAATTTGTATGATACATTGCAAACCAAACTTCTTTTCACTAAAGAATAATGCAAGTTAAACGTATTTTGGAAGCATGTGGTTCGTCATAAACTGATTTCTTTAAAATGAATATCCATGAATTAGATACCCCTGCATTACTGGTTGATCTGGACAAACTTCAGGCCAACATTCAAGATATGGCGGCTTTGGCTGCTCAACAGGGTGTGAACTTACGTCCTCATACTAAAACCCACAAATGCCCTGAGATTGCAAGAATGCAACTTGCCGCCGGGGCTGCGGGTATCACCTGTGCCAAACTCGGTGAGGCCGAAGTCATGGCCCGGGCTGGAATCGATGACATACTTATTGCCTACGAAATCGTTGGTTCACAAAAGATTCAACGGTTGATAAAATTGGGTCGAAAAATTCGGGTAATGGTAGCTGTGGATCATTTTACCACAGCAAGGCAATTAAACCAGGCTTTTGCCGATGCCGGACAAACCCTCAACGTGCTTATCGAAGTTAACACCGGCCAGAATCGTTGCGGGGTGTTACCCGGTGAAGAAACTTTGCAACTGGCACAGCAGATATCCAGATTAAAAAATCTAAATTTGTGCGGGATAATGACGCATGCAGGCCATGTTTATCATCAAACTGAACAGGAAGCGGTGGCAGAAATTGGAATGCAGGAAGGCAAATTGATGGTAGAAACGGCAGACCTTTTGAGAAAGCACGGAATAGCTGTCGAGGTTATCAGCACAGGTTCAACGCCCACAGCCAGATATTGCGGAAGTGTGCCTGGAGTGACGGAAATTAGACCCGGCACGTATGTCTTTTATGATCTCACCCAGGTTAATTTATTTGCCTGTACCCTGGAAAATTGTGCTCTTTCCGTTTTATCTACCGTTATAAGCAGACCGGCTAAAAATAGGGCTGTGCTGGATGCAGGAAAAAAGGCTCTGACTTCAGAGACGCTGCGGGGTGGGGCTATGTTTAAAGGTGGGTATGGCTTTATTTTGGAGAAAAAAGTTACCCTGAGTGCTCTCTCAGAAGAGCATGGTGTGGTGGTCGCCGAAGCTCCTTTTGAGATCGGAGAGAAGGTCCGGATTATTCCCAATCATGTCTGTCCCGTAGTGAACCAATTTGATGAAATGTATGGGGTACGTGGTGAGGTGGTGGAGAGAATTTTTAAAATTGAAGGACGGGGGAAAATGCGCTAAAATCCCCGGTTGTTTGTTTTCCTGAAAATGTAAATGAATATCTGGTGTTAAATTGTCATTGAAAAAATATTTTACAAAAAAATCGCGTGTGATTTATCTCTCCATTGCTGCAGCCTTACTCACCCTGATTCTTAAATTTTTAGCCTACTACCTGACAGGCTCCATTGGGCTGCTTGGAGATGCTGCCGAATCATTTGTGAACTTAGGAACAGCTATTTTAGCCCTTCTGGTTTTAACCTATGCCTCTCGACCTGCTGATGATACCCATGCGTACGGTCATGAAAAAGCCGAATATTTTTCCAGTGGAGTTGAAGGGACTCTAATTGTGCTGGCCGCGGTAGGCATAGGCTATTCCGCTACTAAAAGATTAATGCATCTCATCCCTCTGCAAAACCTGGACATTGGTCTGGTAATCGCCTTAATTGCCTCGGGTATTAATTTTGCTGTGGCTAACATCCTTTTGAAAGCTGCCAAAGAACACGACTCCATAACCCTGGAAGCCGATGCTCGTCACCTGCTCACTGATGTCTGGACTTCGGTGGGGGTGGTAGCCGGGTTAGTTCTGGCATGGTTCACCGGATTGAATTTTATTGATCCTATCATTGCTTATTTTGTAGCTTTTCATATTATATTTTCCGGTTTTGACCTGCTACGCCGCTCATTTCACGGTTTAATGGATTATGCCCTGCCTCCCGATGAAGTCAAAATAATTGAAAAAATTCTTAAAAAACGATCCAAGAAAATTCTAAATTTTCACAATATTCGAACTCGAAAGGCCGGGGCTACCCGGTTCATTGATTTTCATATTCTGGTTGCCGGCGATACTACCGTCCAGGAGGCCCACGATCTTTGCGAAGAAATTGAACAGGAGATCGAGGAAAAATTGTCTAATACACAGGTCACAATTCATGTGGAGCCGGTAGAAGACAAGGCTTCCTGGGATGTGGTGAAAAGTATTTCAAGATAAAATAATTTAACCCGAAGATTTTCCTATTAACAAAATATTGTAATTAAGCTTGCGGAGTAAGTTCAGGAGATTAACTATGAATCAATGTTTCTTCTGTGGGGAAAAGTTTAGTTACTGGGAAGTTTGGAAAGCCTTCTGGCGAGGATGGTATATTAAGTGTAAAAAATGCGCCAAATACAATCAATTTCAAACTACCACAAAAATTTATTTAGGTTCATTAATTTTATTGATCCCAGGTGGTATTACCTTAATTTTGCATAAACTATTTCCTGATCTGGTATCAGGATACGGGATTGGGACATTAATATTTAGTATTTTATATATTGGATTATCCTTTTTCATCCCGCTTTTGAAAGTTTTTAAATAGGCGCTTTTATAGTCTGAACATCCAATCAAAAGCGGCACCCAGACCCCGGCTATTAAATAAGCCACCCTGGCTGCTTATTGCAAAATCCCAGGAAAACACATTGAAATCGAGACCAAATCCGGCGGAGGAAGAAAATCCTCGCTTGCCACCGAACGAAAAACCAGCGCGAATGGGTAAAATCGACAGGATGCGCAATTCTGTTCCCAGGGCTAACCGTGGGCGCGTAGAAGCTCCCGCCCTTTCTTTTATTCCCTGAATCCAGTCAGCCGCAAAGACAAAATCATCGGTGACTTTGGCGATGCCAATGGTTAACTCACCCGGTATGGTAGTCGTGAACGGATCAATTGGAAGGGTTTCATCGGAATCAACAAAAAGGGAATCAAAATCGCTTTCCTGCAGACGTTCAGCCGTTATAGAATCGGCCTGAAAATTGTAAATAAATCGCTTGGTTTCATTTTGCCAGTTAACATAATTTAAAAAGTTTCGAATACCGACGCTAAGGGTCCACTTTTCATTAAGCTTTGCAGCGGCTCCAAAATCCACACCAATGCCATTACCACCTTGCGCATAATCGATAACTACTCTACCGCTACCTTCCATGCCATCGATGGTAGTAATGAAATTACTTTCAGCTTCGACTACTTTAGCATACCCCAAACCTCGAAGGTATTTAAAAGACCCGCCCACAGTAAATTCCTTAAATAAAGGCACCGAAAGCGGAAAACCCAGGGAAATGGCCACACTGGTAATTCCCCAGGCTTCTCCACGAGTAGTTTTAATGTTATATAATCGATTAAATTCATTCCCATTTAACAATAACTCAACGGCATCCCTGGGCACAGTAAAATCAGAAGCAGCCCGGGCCGAAGCAGTTATAGCAATGTGACCGAAAGAAATCCCAAGTGCCTGAACTTCGCTGTTGAGATTAAAACGCAGGCCGCTGGATGGAATATTACCCAGAATGACTTGTTTATCCTCTACTGTTAAGTATTTCCCGTTGTAAAGATCATAATCGTTTTTGGTGAAGCTATTGTTATAAAGGCCAAGACCCAGCGAAACCAGATTTAATCGGTAGACTTTTTTGCCAGAAAGAGCTAAATTTGCCGGGTTCCAGCGAGGGGACTCGACACCCCGCGCCACAGCCGTATAGGCGCCGCCCATAGCCATGCTCCGAGCATTTGAGAGACCCGATTGAGCCAGTAATATATTTGAATAAACAAAAAAAATAGTTAGAAAAAATATATTTTTACTCAATTTCATAAATCTTACCCTGAGTTTAATCAATTTTCAATTTTCATTTTTATTTTACCATATGATTTCACCTGAATATAATCAGAGGCGCGTACTTTAACTTTCTGCCCTTGGGTCCCATCCAGATGGATTTTTAAACCAACAAATAATGGAGATTTCAAAAAGGTCTGCATTTCCTGCTCACTTAGATTAAGAGTAATTTCTGATTGTTCAGGCGCCTGTACGAATCCATCCTGACCCACGGTAGCACCGGAAACATCCACCGGCCCAATTTCGGGAGTTACATGAAGTATTACGACTTCACCATCAACACGGATGATCCCGAAAACCCCCAGGTGTTCCCCACCACCTACTGGTA
>CAZMEG010000076.1:0-1947 GCA_964565205.1 uncultured Cytophagia bacterium | reverse complement strand
ATTTTCAAAATGGGTTCATGAAAGACCATGGAATCGACCTGAGCAAATAGAAATTCAACCGAGGCTCCAAGAGGCAAATGATTGGCAACTTCGGCATAAAAACTGCCCGAAGAAAGGTGATCCTTTATGTCCTGCCGGGTCTTATCATCTATTTCTAATTGGTCAACATCCGATTCAATGGTTTGTGGGGGGAGACTTATGGCAATGGGGGCCTGAATTTTAACCGTTCCACTTACGTAATCATTTTTTGAAACCGTACCCACCCAGGATTCATTACCCAAACTTACTTCTCCAAATACACGAATTAAATTAGGTAAAATGCTGATAAATTCTTCTATGTTGCTGTTCTGTTTGTCCAGAACAATGACCGAGGTAGCAGGCACACCCGGTTCAGGAGCAGGTTGAATGAAAGCTTGCACATTTAATTCGGCCTGTGCACCCGATTCGTTCATACCCTCAATTATAAAATGGGTGCGGGCTGGGAAGTTAATGCCGTTGTTAATCTGCAACTCCATGCGAGCTGTTTCGAAAAAGATGCTATCCAGATCTGTTGGGATATCAAATTGGATTTCACTCTGAACAATGTTGATGGTCTTGTTGCCAATGGTACCAGAAACCTGGGAAAATACCACGCCTTGCAATTGCACCGATGCCTCGACAAAATCGCTATTTTTGACCAGTACGGCATTCCTTCCTGTATCCAGGGTTTTGATCAACACATCAATTTTGACTTTTTGTTGACCTAAATTAGCCCAGGCCGGTTTAAGCTTGTAGTTGCTTAAATCAACGGTAACGGATTTAACCGTTCGTTTTGGAATAAAAATAGAATCCCGGTAAACTAAACCAGACGGGGTAAGTAAGTCCGGAATCGAATAAATAACCCAGGTGTCAAGAGGAAAGGACCCTCCCAGATTAATTGTCATCCTGCCTTTTTCAATCAGTGCTTCTTTTACGACCAGGGAATCCGATAACGCAATTTCTTCGGTTTCCTGATGGATTTGTTGTGGTACCTGAGCCAGGGCTTCTGAAACTTGTAAATTACTGATTTCTGAAATTAAATTAAATCGACTGTTGGCATCCACAGTTACAAATTGACCTCCGCTACCCGGTGACTGCCCCAGGATTCTTATAGCCAACAGGTTAACAAATTTATGCCCCCCTAAGTTTACTGAAAAAATTTGAGAGGTTCCCGGATCGATCTGTACATTGCGGGTTTCGGTGAGAATCAGTGTATCGGCGTTTACGTCCCAAATTTCAAGAGTCAGGGGGCTTCCCAGCGGAACTGGAAGATTATTCTCCACTTTGATATTTAAACGGCCGGTATCGATGACTACATAGACGAAATTTTCATAAGGATCAAGAATTTTCTTATCTGTGGCAAAACTAAAGGACGGCACGACGACGGTTTTGCCCTGCAGGGCATCTGCCTGGGGATAGATTTCTCGCAGGGTGGAAAACGTGCTTTGAGTACCTGGCGCGTCCACTTTAAATTTGCCAATTTCTGTTTGAAAGGATTCTTCCACAGGATCCAGTGTGAGTTGATCTCCTACATAGTGACGATCAATTTCGGATTCTAATTCCAGAAAGAGCACTCCGGTGCTATCCACCCCCAGGGATGATTCATCTTCAGCAATTTCCTGCATGGTATAAACTTTACTGATCAAAGGCAGGGTGACTTCTACATCCCAGGAAGGGGCACTGGGTTTATCAAAGGAGCACGAAATAAAACTTAACGCTACTATTACAGAGAAAAGACTATAAATTAGCCGGGGAAATATAGTTCGCATGTTCTCTCCATGCCTTTTTGTAAGGGATTGATTGACTAATCCTTATTGTTCTGCAATTTAATCGGCGAAAAAGCTAATTTCTTTATTGACAAATTGAAACAATTTCCTCATATTTAAATTAATTTAAAACAAGCCTGCCAATTTTAACAAACTAAGGAGT
>CAZMEG010000075.1:0-10650 GCA_964565205.1 uncultured Cytophagia bacterium | reverse complement strand
TTTTCTTTAACGTCGATATAAATCTTGAACATATGGAATAAAAACTTTATATTAGAGTTTAAAAAAGAAATTGAGATAATTTTAAAAATTATTTTAGGAGAGTTTCATGCTAAAAAAAATCAAATCTGCACCGTTAAGCCTCTTCCTGGGATTTGTTCTTTTTATTAATGCTTATGCAGTTAATAACTTAGCTCCACAGCCCGAGCATGCCATAGTCAGTAAAGTTGTGGCCAAATTACTCACCCGTTATCATTATACACATCGAATTATTGATGATGCTATTTCTTCAGAGACTTTAGATTTTTATTTAAATGCGCTTGATCGGCGCAGGATGTATTTTCTTGCTTCAGACATCGATCAATTTGAGGCATATAGATATTCACTGGATGACGCGGTCATTCGAGGTGACCTGGAACCTGCCTATTTTATTTTTAATACCTTGATGCAAAGAGTCCGGGAGAGAGTGAATTATGTCAAAGAATTATTAAGCCATGAATTCGATTTCACCAAAGATGATTATTATAACTATGATCGTGAAGGAGCTCCCTGGGCAAAGACCACCGATGAATTAAATGAATTGTGGCGACTGCGTATTAAACATGAAGCGCTGAGTCTTAAACTGGCCGGTAAAGATTGGAATGGGATCGTCAAAACTCTAACCAAACGTTACAACAACTTACTAAAAAGATATGAGCAACTCAATTCGGAAGATGTTTTTCAATACTTCATGAATGCCCTTGCGGAGTGTTATGACCCACATACGAGTTATATGTCTCCCATAACCTCAGAGAATTTTGGCATTGAGATGAGTCTGTCGCTGGAAGGTATTGGTGCCCAGTTGATCACCGAAGATGATTATACGAAAGTAGTCCGCATCATTCCTGGCGGACCAGCCGATCGCAGTAAACAATTATGGCCCAACGATCGCATAGTTGGAGTAGCCCAGGGCCGAGATGGTGAAATGGTAGATGTCATTGGCATGCGCCTGGATGATGTGGTGCAGATGATCCGGGGTAAAAAAGGCACCGTAGTACGACTCGAAGTTTTACCAGCAGGGCATCCGCCGGGCAGTCCGACAAAAATAATTTCTTTGGTGCGTGATCGCGTGATAATACGTGAGCGAGAAGCCAAAAGTGACACAGTGGAAATCATTCATGAAGGTAAAAAATACACGCTTGGCATTATTAAAGTTCCCACCTTTTATGCCGATTTCGCAGCCCAGCAACGGGGCGACAAAGATTATGTAAGCACCACCCGGGATGTGCGCCGATTAATCAAGCAACTCAAGGGCGCTAATATTGACGGTTTACTCATCGACCTGCGTGGCAATGGGGGCGGTTCCCTGCAGGAAGCCATTGAGCTCACCGGTTTATTTATTAAAGATGGTCCTGTGGTGCAGGTACGGAATTCGTACGGAGATGTAAAGGTAGAAGAAGACCCGGATCCCCATCTGGTTTATGATGGTCCTATGGCCGTTATTGTGGACCGTTACAGTGCCTCGGCTTCTGAAATTTTCGCTGCTGCCATTCAGGATTACGGTCGTGGGGTCATCCTGGGCAGCCGTTCTTTCGGAAAGGGTACGGTTCAGCATTTGCTTCCATTAGGCCGTTTCATTCGTTCAGATCATAAAAAATTAGGACAATTAAAGATCACCGTGGCCAAGTTTTACCGCATCGATGGGAGCACCACCCAAAATCGAGGCGTGATTCCAGATATCATTTTTCCTTCGGTTCAGGATGAAATGGATTTTGGCGAAAGTTCCTACAAGACGGCTTTACCCTGGGATAAAATTCAGCCAGCCAATTTTGACCCTGTGGATTCTGTCACAAAATTTTTGTTTACATTACGGAAAAAATCAAAAAAACGTATCAGCCAGTCACGGGAATTTAAATATCTGCTGGAAGATATCGAAAATTTTAAAAAGAAAAATAAAGAGAAGCGCATTTCTTTAAAAGAAAGTGTACGGAAAAAAGAACGTGAAGAAGAAGACCAAAAGAAATTGGCCCGAATTAATGCTCGACGGAAAGCTAAAGGATTACCCCCCTATGCAAGTTTAAAAGATGTTCCCGATAACGAGGAAAGTCCCGATATCATTTTAGATGAAAGTATGCATGTACTGTCGGATTTGATTGCTCTGACTTCTAAAGGGACAGCGAAAGCGGAACATTAATTTCTTGTCAGTTTAAGAAAAGCAATAAAAAAGCGGATTCTTGAAATAATTGAGAATCCGCTTTTTTTGTGCAACCAACGAGCCGAAGGGTCTATTTCAGTAGCAGCATCTTTTTTGTTGCTTTAAATTCACCAGCCGAAATTCTGTAGTAATACACTCCTGAACTTACCCTGCGTCCCAGATTATCTTTGGCATCCCAGACAACCTCATAAAAACCCGGTTCTTTCTTTTCATCTACCAGAGTTCTAACCTCTCGACCAAGAATATTATAGATTTTGATCACCACATGAGCCAGCTTTGGCAGTTTAAATCGAATTTTAGTTTCGGGGTTAAATGGATTGGGGAAATTTTGACTTAGTTCAAAAGTTTCAGGTCCTGAAACAACCACAGCAATGGGACCGTGTTGATTTTTTTCACCTTTAAGATTAACATCCTCGAGTATATAAAAGTAACGTTTACCAGCTTCTACATCGGGATCCACAAAATAGTAGCTACCCTGCGATGAATGTGGAATCAACTCATCATTAATTTGCTCATACTTTCCATCACGTGTGAGGCTACGCAAAACGTTGAAACCGAGGTTGTTCACTTCACGACTGGTATTCCAGCTTAATTCCACACCTTTAAATTCAGAGAATGAGGCAACAAAACTGGATAATTGCACTGAGACTACCACATCTATCTTCCAGACTAACTGAACCATATCCTGACCATCGCTGATTTCAACTTCCACCGTGTAACTACCCGGTTCGAAAGAATCGGTAATAAATTCATACTGGGAACTTGTGGACACCCGAACATTATTATTTTTCCAGACATAAGAAATAGGATCATTATCTGCATCGGTCACGGAAACCGAAAAGACAATGATACCACCTTTTTCAAAAACCAGCTCGAATTCAGAAGGAGTAAAAGATAGCACTTCAGGAGGATGGTTGCTGTTTTTCACCGTTATGGTAATAGTTTCGGCATCGAGCCCACCTTGATTATCGTGCACAATAAATGTGACCTGGTGTTCACCAGCATCATTTGAACCAGGCGTCCAGCTAAAAGTGCGGGTGGCTGGATTAAAAGTAGCACCGGGCGGCAGATTTTGGGCTTCATAAGTTAAGGGATCGTTATCGTCATCTGTCGCTTCAACGGTAAAGCTAAGGGTATTCCCTTCTACAATGGAAGTATCCCGTAACCCAACAAACACCGGAAAATGATTGGAGACTCCCGTAGCTACAAAATTAACCGGCGAACCATTTAATCCCAGTGCAATTGCTGCCGCTTGATTGGTGCCCATATTCACAATTTTAAAATTAGTGGAGGCGATTCCATCTTCTCCGGTAACAGTGACTTCAGGATCCACCAGATTGCCCCCCTGAGTCACCCAGGTAACTTCGCGTCCGGCCACCGGGTTACCAAAAGCATCAGTAACCACAACTTTTAACGGAAATACCAGAAATCTACCAACCGTACCACTCTGATTATTTCCGTCAAGCTCAGCGATAGTCGTAGCATTGCCGGGAATCACATGGATTAGAAAATCTACAAAGAAATTTGGCAGATCACTTGAGGTGGCACGTATTTCAACAGGACCAATTGTGGTGGGTAATCGTATTTGTGCTGCGGCCACTCCCTGATTACTGGTAACGTTTTCCATGCTTTCTATGGTAGCATTGCCGCTTTTAACCGAGAAATTAGTCTGTACGCCTTCAACCGGATTGCCAAATATATCCGTGATAACCACACTTATTTTATATAAGGTATTCACCACTCCACTACCGCCATCCCCTTCAAGCGCCTTCATGACTGCTGGGGTCCCTACCGTAGCATTAAATGTAAATGTTATGGGGGAACCATTCAATCCACTGCTGGTGGCTTTCACAGTTTGTGTACCAGCCTGGGGCCCTAATGTGTAGCGGGTCTGGGCAACGCCTTGAAAATCCGTTGTAGCATTTTCCACAGAGAGTGATCCGCCTCCACTTTCTACGGAAAAGGTTACCGGTACATTCCAGACCGGATTACCATTGGAATCAGTGACCAGGACTTTTAAAGGTTCCTGCAATTGCGTTCCAACCATACCGGATTGACTATCTCCGGCAACCAAAGAAATGCTGGTAGCCTCAGAAGTAACTCCGGTAGCATTAAAAACAACCGGTGAACCGATCAAGCCCGAAACCCGAGCTTCAACTCGATTACGACCCGGTTCCGGACCAAGTATCCAGGTTGCCGCCGCTATACCCTGAGCGTTGGTAATGATACCCACATTGTTAGATGTATTTTGCTTTCCAGGACTGGCACCCAGTTCCACAATCGAACCTCCACCCTGAACCACTACATATTCAACAATCACCCCCGGAACTGGATTATTAAATTGATCTTTAACCACAACTTCAATAGGCTGGGCTAAAGCCGTTCCTATGTTACCCGTTTGATTATTTCCACCACTTAACTCCATTTTAGAGGCTCCCAGCGGGACAAATTCCACATCAACTGAACTATTCAAATTAAGTTGATCAATAATGCTTCTGGCACTAATCGTTTTAATTTCAGCTTTGGTAGAAGAAATGGTTCCCACCGCTTCACCGTTCTGATCGGTGGGATTCAAAGGCTGGGTAATACTATTCATACTACCGGTGGCTGTAATCAACACCGCCTTTCCAGAAATGGGGTTACCGAATTTATCGGTTAGCGTCACTGTGATCGTTGCCACCGATTGCCCATCAGCCGGTACCTGGGAACGATCCGATGTTACAGATGAAACATTCGGATCCACGGGACCAGGCCCTGCGGTGGCCTGAACAATCATGGGTGAGCCACTTAAATCATTTACTCCGTCGTTGGCACGGATTTCCAATTTTTGCCCATTGGGACCAATTTTACCTCCCATGTACCAGGTTATGGAAGCAATGCCATTGGCATCCGTTTGGATAACTTTCGCCGTGTCCACTTCACCGTTTATAGTACCTCCTCCCTGAATCACTTTAAATTGAACTGGGTGATCGGTTATCGGATTGCCTTGGTTATCCGTTACTTTCACTTGTATTTTTTCAGGAAGGGGTAACCCAGCCTGGCCTGTCTGATTATTTCCTTTGATTAAAGTCAGAGTGGATGCCGAACTCGAGGTAGCTGTGGCCTTAAAAACCACCGGTGAACCATTTAAGGGTGTACCGGCATTTTCTGAGGTAGCTTCGACTACATTATTCAATAATCCAGCCTGGTTTCCCAGCGTCAAGGTGACAGAGGCCAAACCTTCCGCATTGGTACTCACGGTCTTAGATTGCTGACCTTCGATATTTCCGCCACCCGCCACAACAGTGAAGGTAACCGGCCAACCGCTTACCGGATTTTGTCCATCCGTAACTTTGACCACAAAAGGTTCAGGCAATGGATTTTGAATTACACTGGTTTGTTCATCACCTGAAACTTTGACGATATGAGAAGCTGCCCCCGGTTCGGAGGAGGCCACAAATTCAATAGGTGAGCCGTTTAAAGCTGTTCCATTGAATTCAGCCGAAACAGTCAGCTTATTATTATTCTGTCCGGCATCAGGTCCTAAAGTCCATTGAACTTTTGCAATACCATTCTCATCGGAGAGTACAGTAACCGGGGTCGTTTTACCATTTACTTTACCACCCCCAGCCGTAACTTCGAAGTTTACGGGGTAATTAGGTAAAGAATTGCCAAGGGCGTCTTTCACCTTCACTTTAATGGAATCGGCGAGGGGTAAATTCACCGTACCATTAAAATTTTGTGGTGAAATACGAACTAAATCCTGGGGTACGGCCGAACTGGCGGAAAATTTAACAGGCGAGCCAGTCAAAGGTGTGCCATTAAAACTTGCTGAAGCTTCCACTTCGTTATTACTTCCGGGATCAGGTCCGAGAGTTAAAGTAGCCTGGGCTAATCCACTACCATTGGTTGAAACGGTTACCGAGTTGTTACCGTTAAAATTACCATTCCCTTTAGTTACGTTAAAGGTAACATCCACACCCTGTACAGGAGTTAAGCCATCGGCGGTGGTCACTTTAACAACAAAAGGTTGTGGTAATGGCTTGCCAGCCGTGCCATTCTGATTATTTCCGGACTCGAGACTAATTTTGCCCGGGGTAAAAGTCGTGGCAGTAAATGTATGTGGTGAGTTTTGCAAATCTGTGCCATTAAATAAGGCGCGGGCTTCAACTGTATTTTGAGCCCCGAAATCAGGACCTAGAGTCCAGGCCACCTTGGCGATTCCATCTGCACCCGTTGTAACCGTTAGCATCGTTTGAGAACCGTTCAATTTACCCCCGCCTGTTTTAACCTCAAAGGTAACATTATGCCCCGAAATGGGTGACCCTACTACATCAACGATTTGCACTTTCAAAGATTCAGGCAGGGCTTGATTGGCCTGGCCCATTTGATTGTCTCCACCTACTACTACCATTTTATCTGGATCGCCAGGTAGAGCTGTAGCAGTAAATGTAACCGGTTGGGCTACCCCTGGCGCTGATACTTGCACTTTATTAACGGCTACGTCCGTGGCTAAGGTAAGGGTATTAGAGGCTCGGCCAAGGGCATCAGACATGACAGGATTGGGTTTAGCTAATGTCCCATTCCCCTGGGTCACTGTAAAATTAACCGGATAATTGGGTACCAAATTGCCAAATTTATCTCTTAACTCAACCACCATTGGATTAGCTGTGGGTTGCCCAGGTACGGCCTGCTGATTATCTCCAGAAATTTTAGTAATTGTGCTGGCAGAATCGGCCACAGCCGAAGCTGTAAATAGTAAAGTCCCTAATTGGGGAGCTGTCGGCACACTGGCCTGAACCTGATTATTATCTGTCCCCACAGTTGTACCAAGGGTAAACATGGCTTTGGCTTCGCCAAATTCATTAGTTACGGGAATATTACTTTCCCCTGTACCTGTCGGAACAAAGTTCAAATTGTTGGTGATAAGAATTTTATCCAGTCTGGTCCCGTCTTCACGGGTTCTAATTAATAAAGTATGAGTTCCAGGATCGAGCTGGAAAATTACCGGATTTATTTCCGGGCTTGTACCGGTTCCATTACCTCGATGAGAGACTTCATCCCATTCCCACTGATTCCCACTTGGGATTCCCTGAAACACGTCCCATAAAAATTCAGTACCACCGTCCACGGAAATAAAAAATGAATCATCCGTACCGGAAGGGGTTTTACAACGCCCCCAAATTTTATAACTGCCCCCGGTTTGAACCGTAAATTGAAGTGTAACGGACCCGGCCTGACCATTACCATTGGGCGTTACTACATACTGGCCACCTGAGGCCGCCGGATCGGCTGATATGGTCATAGGAGCCTGAATCGTTCCACTTTCTGCTTCAATAAAGATGTTACTTTGATCCAACACCGGCTGTACTGTTCCATCACCCAGAGTTACAGTAAAATCGACCCCCACACCTGGTACGGGATTACCATTCTGATCTCGTATCTTAACAACGAGGGGATCAGGCAACGGTTTTCCTACCGTTCCAGTTTGATTATTCCCGCTTACGATTTCGAAAGAACTGGGTTCACCGGGCGTGGCCGAAAGGGCGAAATTATCAATGTTGTTACTCCGACCACCCCGTAACATAACACCAGAATATAAGGTGTTACCATTTCCTTCTAATTTATTTGGATCTGTTAAACGTCCGGCCAGTAGACCATTAACAAAATAATCAAAATGATGTCCACTGGCATCACTGGAAAGAACCACTTTAAAAGTATGACCAGCATCGGGGAATGGTTGGGCGCTATTAGTAAAAGCTATTTCCTGTAAAGGACTACCCGACACTACCCGCCACAACCGTAAACTGTTGTCACTTTTAATATAACAAAGATAACCATTTGCCGTAGTAGAATTGGCATCTAACATAACGGCAAGGCCAGTTCCTGCCCTTCCGGTTACATCTGAGGTAATTCCATACTGAAAAGAGACTTCAGAAGGATTGCGAATTAAATTGAACACTGCAAGATGGTCCCATAAATTATCGGTGGCCGTATTCTCTAATTCTCCATTAGTAATTTGATATTCAGGACCAACCGTCCAGTTTGGGCCTAATTGAGTGCGCTCAAAATCATCAATGGTACTACCCTGACTGGAGGTAGTATTAAATGGCACATTTGAAATTGGTGATATATTGCCAGCATCGTCTCTTGATTTAATGGCAAAGTAATAAGTTGTATTGGATGCCAATCCCCCTATTGAAAAATTCTGAACCGTTCCAGGAAAGGCTGGTATGGGAGGATTGGTCGCCGGTGTAGCAAATAAAAAATTAGCTTCATTGATAGGGGAGGTAGAGTATCGAATATCATAAGAACTGACCTGTCCTCCCTGATTTCCATCTTCATGGGGGGCAGTCCATTGGATAGAAGCACTCGACCCGGTCATGGAAAGAATGGTAAGGTCGGATATGGCTTCCGGAGAAGTTAAATCTGCCGGCCGTTGATAAGTAAACCTTGTAATATTGTTATTGTTACTACCACGAAGAATTACCCCTGAATAAAGCTGTCCTTCATTACCAAAAGTCTTAAATGGATCCGTTAAAGTTCCAATTAATTGGTTATTAATCGAACAATCAAAATGATGTCCTTTGTTATCAGTGGACATTTCAACTTTAAGGGTATCCAAAGCATTTAATGGTACAGCGGAACTAATTGAAGCGATCTTCTGATCTGGTAATCCATTTTTAATGGTGAATAATTCCAAACTGGTAGTTTGATGATTGTAGCGAATAAGGTACCCATTAGCTGTCGTAGAGTTGGCACTCAGCCGCAAAGCAATTCCACTCTGGCGAATTCCCTGGGCATCAGCCGTGGCACCATAAACTATTGTAGAAACTTTGGGATTAGTAAGTTTGTTAAAAACCGCTAATTCCCAGGCTGTTGTTGTGGAATTATTGACAAGTTCCCCATTATTAATGATAAAATCTGGTCCCACGGTCCAATCAGGTCCAATATCCGGTCGGTCGAATTCATCAATAAAAACCAGATCTTGTTGAGGATTGGCATTAATTGCGTCAAAATAAACCTGGGCCATGATGGCATAACCAATATTATTAGGATGCAAATCGTCAAACATATAATCATTTTGCCAGTTGGGATTGGCTTTAAATACTGAATTGGGATCAGCAAGAAAAATTTGTACCCCTACATTTGCTTTTTGTGATACTAGATTCTCAATAGAAGCATTTAAGGCCGTGGTAGCTGGATCCTGTGCATCCCTTCGAGGAATTAAAGTAGAAAGGTAAATCTTGGTAGATGAATTGTGTGCCACAATTTTATCGACAATTGTCCCAATATCTGTGATAATGTCCGGTCCACTTCGATCGGCTGAAATATCATTGGTACCAATATGCAATATCACTATATCTGGATTGGCCGCCGCTATCCAGGCATCAATTTTTGTTACCATCGAGTCGGCTCTTAAGCCATTATGACCCTCATGATCTGCATCGAACCCAGTCCCATCATTTTGTGAGCCCACAAAATCAAAATTAATCAATGCATTGGTCAATAAATTAGCCAGATCATCTCGATATCCACCCACAGGATTAGAACCGGTTACACCTCTGGTAATAGAATCTCCCAAAGGCATAATTTTTATCACTTGCGCAAATGCAGAATTTACCGGTGTAAAAGCCAATAAACCAGAAAATAGGGTAACAAATGTAAAACGCTTAATCATGTTATATTTCATCATAATTATTTACCCCTCTAACACCCTTTTAATAAGTTCATAAAATTCGTCCATTTAACATAAATAAAATTGGTAAATTCCAGAAAGACAAATTTCATGCCAAATAGAAAATTTATTATAATTCTTTAATTTTCTTGACATTAAAGGTAATGTCATTTGAAATAAAAACTGTGCAAAAATTAGCATGTAGTGTTGCATTTTAATACATTATTTCAAAGAAGTACAAAAAAGTACCAAAATGAGACATCGATATTAAAAATTTCTTCTTATTATTTTTTTTTCAATTAGTTATCGACTAAAATCTCTAAATACTTAAAGCGGGTATTACCAAATAATTTTTATCTGCAATTTCCCTCTAATTGATTTAATATTAAATATAACCTTGAACTTATTGAAATTTAAAAATGAAGATTTTAGTTGTTGGGTATCCGAAAAGTGGCTGTACGTGGTTAACAAGACTAACTGCTGAATTAGTAGGATGCCCTTCGAAGGGTTTTTACGAAGAACCAGATAATCCAGAAATTGCTATCGAAGGACTCGAAAGGAAATCCCCACATTCGGTTTACAAAGGTCATCAGGATTATAATTATTTAAAAAACAAAAAAGATATTGACCGATTAATCTATATTATTCGGGACGTTCGCGATATAGTCATATCAGGTGCCCATTACTATCATCCTTTTTTATTTTATCCCTGGGGAGCCAAACTAATAAAATTTACTATTATAAGTAAAATTTTATGGAAATGTGTATCTCAAAAAAGAAGAATAGAGTTAATGATTAAGAC
>CAZMEG010000074.1:0-10748 GCA_964565205.1 uncultured Cytophagia bacterium | reverse complement strand
TTTTATTCAAAAAGGGAAGTCATTATAAAATTATCTTAGATTAATCTGATTTTTAAAAAAAACAGAAGCAAATGAATTAATGCTCACCAAAAACACAAGTTGAGTTTTCTCTCTATTTACCGACGTCTCCGCAGGATTATCTTTTTCCTTGAACTCTTTACGACCTTGGTCATAAACTGATAATATTCAGGATAATCTTGAAGGGAAATTTTTCGTGCTGTGCAGGCAAACGAACTGCTCCATAACCAGCCATCTTCATGTGGTTGCCAGCGGGCCAGATAACTACCAAATCTTGACACAGTTGAATCCTGATAACTACTTATTTTAGGGGCGAAATTTTGTGGTAATTTAAAGAAGATGCTATCTTGATCCACAAATCGTGTAAGGTTCAGCAATGGCATCGTCCGTTTCTCGGGAGGTTCGCCTTCAAAATTAATTTGATGAAAAATCCTGGGTTGGATAATAAGACGAGTACCGGCCTTGCGAGCAAAAAACGGGATTCGAACCCGGAATTTTATGGTAAGAGTGGTGTCGGGATTGTTTAATCCTGATATTTGGAATTTTTCGAGTAAAACATCTCCCCCTTTTCCTGCAAATCTTCGTGAAAATATTTTGCGTTGTTTTTTGGCATCTGTATTTAATAAAAATGATCGCATATTGATAGCCCGGTTTCCTGTGTAAGCCACATGCCCTTCCATAGTCAAGGAACGATCCGGTAGTAATTGTGCTCTGGCAATGCAAATGCTTTGGTTTTCCCGGGCTTCACTCAAAGGTGTGCGCACCAGTTTTCCTCCATCCGGTTTAACTACCAGCACATTCACGCCTTCGATAGAAGCCGGGGGATCATTGAAAGGACTGGTGTCACTGGTACATTCCAACCAGAGCGTATCCTTTTCCATTGGAACCGTTACGACACAGTGATTAAAATGGTTGGCTGGAATTTTGGGATTTACCCAGCCACGATCACGAGTTAACACCAGGGCTGGATAAGCCTTGATCCCCGCTTTTGCTAACATAGCAATCATATACACGGACAAATCCTTACAATCGCCATACTTGTTTTGGTGAATATCAATTACCCGGTGAGGTTTCCAGCCATCGATACCAAGATAGATTTGTACGTAGCGTGTTTTCTCCTGCAAATAACGGTAAAGCCGACGGATGCGTTCTTTTACATCTTTTACTGAAAGCAGTGAATCCGGAATGGGATGTTGAGGGGCCAGTCTCAGGTTGTCCTGGATTAATCGAAAATACCAGGCGCCAAAATCCTGCCAGCTTGTTAATGAACCACGCACACCATCGAGGCTAAAGTACTTAGGGATAAATTTTACGCCAATTTGAAAAGCCGCTTCCGGGGCGTATCGAAATTCCGACTCAAAGGCAGGGATATTTTCCGCTTTCCAGATATAGTGCTTATGTCCCTTTTCATCCGTTATAATCTCCGGGCCTAAAACTTTCCCCACATTTTCATATTCAAATTCAAAGGGTTGCTTTAAAATTAATTCCAGTTCGGCTTTTTCCACAGCCACGTGTTCCTGTGGATCCCAGTCTGGCCAAAAAAATGCACTTTTTATCTCAAATTCCTTTAACCGCCAGAGACGGTAAGGTAATTGAGGGTAACTTAATTGATAATATTTCGTTCGATGTTCCGTGTAAATACTGTAGGGCGAGACGGAACTTTGTTTTATGTCTTTCTTTTTCAGTTTTACCAACTTTTTACCCGAGGTATCATATATTGCAGCATCCATTTTTCGCAGCTTAACGAAAGGGGATTCCCGCACCGAGTCAAATCCCAGGTCTTTATCCGATTCTGTGGCGATAAAAATATTCTCTTCCCTGCGGATGATCAAGCTATTTTCATTTTGAAAAGTAATGATGGTTTTACTTTGAAGAAATTTGCTCTCCTGAGCATTCACTTTTAAAATGGGAACAAAAAATATAAGAAGCAGAATAAATGCATGAGTTAGCATAGAAAACTCCCCATTAATTATTACTGCTAATGCCTTGTTTGCTTCTTAACACCACCTGAGCCTGGTCAGCATCCACAATTACGGCAAAGAATTTTTTAAGATTTGAATAATAGGAAGGTGGAACGGTATGTTTTAACAGCATGAATTTACGTGAATAAATTAATTTGTTTGGATTGGATCGATCTCTGGTTAATACCCGATAAAATACAAAATATTTGTTACGAATCATTACATTCTGTGGGATCTCAACTATTTCAAATTCCCGGGGAAATGTGTAGATAATATATTCCTGTAAATTAAATCGATATCCAAATTCAACAGGAAATTCTCTGGTTTCGGATACAAACAAATTTTTGTCCATAGAATGAAATAGTCCCGGCTTAAAATAGATTTCATCTTCCACCATTTCGGCAAATTCATTTACTGTAAATTTAAAGTTGGTTGTGAAAGAATCCTTTGCCGCTGGCTTCAAAAGAGAATCTGAGTCGGTAATTTCAAAATTTGAATTATCTTCACCAAAAACATTATGTAAAAATTCCTCGATGTTACCATATTTATCTAATTTACGATTTAATGCAAGACTTGCATAACCCGTAGCCGTAACCTGAGTCTTTCCATGAAGTGTACCATGAATATCAACCTCGACCTGGGAATTTAAAATTTCCTGACCTTTTAGTGCATTTCTCGGAATTTTCACAAAATTAACATCTCCCTTTTCTACAATCAAGCCGGTATCTACGTAACTTTCGGGCGGAAGCAAACCAAACGGTACAAAGCGATCGCTCGCATCTAATAGTAATACCTCCTGATTATATTTTAGCATGGCAATGGTGCGGTTATATTGATCCAGAAATGGAATTTGAGGATCAATCCGACCGTGCTCTCGAGTACTAATAAGCACAGGTTTGGCGTCAAAACCGGCCGCTTTTAACATGGAAATCAAAAATAAATTTCGCTCTGAAGGTGAGGCCTTTTTAGTTTTTAAGATGTCTTTCTGTTTCTTAAATGTATAGTAGGATGTATATTCGTCTTCGTCTTCCAATTGGTCCCGTACATAAGTGTAAATGTTTCGAATAAGATCCCGATTATTTGTGGTCGTATTTTTCAAACTTTCCACCAGCGATTTAACCTGTTTCTGTGGTTTAAGAAACGATCCGTACTTTCCGTCTAACAATTCTTTAATTAAAGTTGGTAGATCCTCAATAAATTTTACCTGGTTAAAAACTGTTTTGTAACCGATAATTTGAAAATCTAAACGTGCTTTATAGTTTTTAAGAGTAGAAATATAGGGTTCTTTTTTCACGGCGGGAAGGTTCACAGCCCGGTAAATGTATTTTTTTAAATCTTTATCTTCATAAACATCAAAATATTCTTCTGTGTGAATTTGTATGCGATTTTTAAAATCGTTGCCTGGTTTAACATGATAAATGAAACCGGGTGACATGGTAAGAACGACCACGGATTCTATGGTAGGAATTTCGTCTTGAAAAATCCAGGGCTCAAGAAAAGTGACATATTTACTTAACAATTTGTATTCAACTTCAATAATACTGCCAACTTCAACAGCCGGCATGGCAAATTTCTTTATTTTATACTTCTTCTTCAAGGATTCATCAAATATTTGTTTCTTTTTTAATTTAATTTTTTTGCCATTGGGAAGAATTGTCTGTGCTTTCAGTTTGAGGATTTTATCTTCGTGCCAGTATTCTATGGCCACATCAGCATATTTCTTCCCGCTTTCCTTTAAAATCTTAATCTGATAATGGTGGGTCAATGTCCATTGAAATCGCCTGTTTTTCAGACGGACGTCATACTCGCCAACATCGAAAATTTTGACAGCAGCCGCAGAGGTATCTTGAGGGTACACGGTCATTTTTAAATATTGAGGATCAACTTTTCCCCATTTTTTCGTTTCCGAACCCTGAACAAATGAAATAAATAAGGTAAGAATAAAAAATAGTGTGACTTTAAAATTGGTAGTATGCATCATTTCACCTCCTTAAAAATAAAGACAGGTGAATAATAATCAATCTCTCAAAAAACGAGAGGGATCCAGAAGCGTGGTGACTAATTAATTAAAGAGACTTTTGAAATTATATCGCTTTTTAGCTCCAGGACTTTAATTTAATGATTGGAAGATCTTAAGCCGAAGAAATTCCTGGCCACATAGCCAGCAATTTTTGGGTTTTCTTTGAGACGTCGCACGGAGTATTCATACCAGCGCTTACCATAGGGTACATAAACGCGCAGTCGGTGTCCATCTTGAAGGATCAAACGCCGTAAGGGTTCATCCACCCCCAGTAGCATTTGAAATTCATATTCCTGAGGAGTGAGTTTAAGCTCATCGATCAAACGATAGGAGGACCATACCAGTTTTTCATCGTGAGTGGCAATGCCCACATAGTTACCGTGGCGCAGCAATTCTTCCACCAGCCACATGAAATTCATGTTAATAATTTGTTTATCTTTATAAGCAATCTGGCGCGGTTCCACATAGATGCCTTTACACACTCGAACATTGATTTTGCCGTTGAGGCGTATCTGTTCGCGAATATCTCGAACACTGCGTCGTAAATAGGCCTGGATGACAAAGCCCACGTTCGTAAAATCTTTCCGCAGTTCACTGTAAATTTTTAGGGTATCGGTGGTGCAGGAAGAATCTTCCATGTCAATTCGGACGAAGTTGTTTAAATTTTTAGCTTCCTGCACAAGACGTCGCATATTTTCCAGACAAAAATCAACGCTCAGTTTTAACCCCAGCAGAGTGAGCTTTACCGAGATGTTGGAATCGACTTTCTCGGATTGAATGCGATGCAGGGCTTTGATATACTCCTGCACGGCTGTCTCAGCTTCTTCACGATTGGTGATGTGTTCTCCCAGCACATCCAGAGTGGCCATACAGCCCTGCTGATTTAGATCTCGTACGACCCGCATAGCATCATCCAGGGTGGTGCCAGCTATATAACGATTAGCAACCTGACGAACAAAAAATCTCGGTACAAAGGGGAGAGTCCAAACGACCAGCTTATCGAATATGCTCAACGATTCAGCCTTTCACTAATTTAGCCAAGCTATTTTTTCTGAAG
Source organism: uncultured Cytophagia bacterium (assembly GCA_964565205.1). Taxonomy (GTDB): domain Bacteria; phylum Zhuqueibacterota; class Zhuqueibacteria; order Oceanimicrobiales; family CAZMEG01; genus CAZMEG01. The sequence goes on along the minus strand of CAZMEG010000074.1, from coordinate 5,692 downwards.
TACTTCAGGATTTACGAGATTTTGTGGTACTTTGCCCTGCAGCGCATCAATGAGATTTTGTGCGGCCATGGTGGCCATTTTTGCACGAGTCTCCACCGTGGCGCTGGCAATGTGTGGGGTTAAAACTACATTCTCCAGTTCCAGTAGACCTGGATGTACCTGAGGTTCGTTTTCAAATACATCCAGACCCGCTCCGGCAATCACCCCGTTTTTCAGGGCCTCCACAAGAGCCGCTTCATCCACCACAGGCCCCCGACTGGTATTGATCAAATAGGCCGTTTTTTTCATCAAGTTTAATCGTTCGGCATTAATGAGATGTCGGGTGCTCGGTAACAAAGGCACATGCAAAGAAACAAAATCAGAATTTTGCAAGAGTTCTTCAAGCGGCACCCGGCGTGCACCGAGTTCTTTTTCAAGAGTCTGGTTAGGAACTTCATCGGTGTAGAGGACTTTCATGTCGAAGCCGCGCGACTTTAAAGCCATAGCCTGGCCGATGCGTCCGGCACCCACTACACCCAGGGTTCGACCTACGATGTCTGCACCCAGAAACATGAGCGGGCCCCAGGCTTTGAACTTCCCCGAGCGTAAGAAACGCTCGGCCTCCGGGATTCGACGGGCCACGGCAAACAATAAGGCCCAGGCATGATCGGCGGTGGCATGGGTGAGCACCCCGGGTGTGTTGGTAACCAGGATTCCCCGGGCTGTTGCCGCCTCCACATCAATATTATCGTAACCCACGGCCATGTTGGCCACCACTTTCAATTGTGGACCGGCTGCATCCATCAATTCAGCATCTATCTTCTCAGTAAGGAGAGTCAGGAGGCCATGTGCTCCCTTTACTCGCTCCAGTAACTCTTCTCGTGATAAAACCCGATCTTCTTTGTTCATTTCAAAATCTGGATAATATTTCCGCAGCAAATCCAATCCCGCCTCAGGAATGGGGCGTGTGACAAAAATTTTCATTTCGGCTCCTTTTCTGATTTTTTGTTCTTAGTTCGCGTCTCTCAACAATTTTAAAAGTGTAAGCCCGGCCAGGAATCCATGGGCTCGGTGGAGCGTACTATATGCATTCCGGCATCAGCAAAGCGCTGAAATGCTGAATCCGCCTGCTCCGTATAATCGATTACACCCGGAACCACCACCGGGGAAGTACAATCTTCAAGCAGATAAACCCTTTCCGGTAGCTTTTTGTCCCTGGCTAAAAATTCCTGCAGCAAGTCTTCAACCGTCCAGGCAACGCAATGACTTTTGGCCTGCCCGGCCACTACAATGGCATCAAATTGTAAAAGATGTTCGATTAACCGGGTATTTTTCTCTACCAGAAGATCGTTATCGGGGCCCTGGGTCACTTCGGGGCCCAGTACCGAATAATTCTCTGTCAACGGATGATTCCCCTTGATTTGAATGTTGGGCTGACTCTGTCGGGCTATACTGTGGAAGAAAATCGCTTCCTCCACCGAGGAAACCAGAGCATGACCAATCCCACCCAGCATGGCATGATAGGGCCAGATAGTGAGTTCATATTTCCCTGTACGGCGTAGCTTTCGCGTGTAATATAGCAGATGCCGATTCCCGTACTCTGGATCTATGTTTAAACTTTTCGCCACGGCCGGATTGAAACGCCAGACGCCTTGTTCAATGTCTTCTACCGAAATCAAAGTGTATGGATCGGGATGCTCTCCTTGATCATTGATCAAAAATATACTGTGAAAAATCTGGATGGGTTGATGGGTATCCATGGTGGGTACAATTTGAGTAATCACATCCAGATTGCGGTAAATAAATTCACACAGGCGCCGGTTGTCATCCACGGCTCCAGTGCCCGATCGACCACCAACATATAATTCAAAATCTGGAATACAAAACGTATTTTGCACATCCACCAGAATTAAACAAATTTTGAAAGTATCCTCCGCGGCCGGCTTTATCTGATGCTGCTTTGCCCACTGTTGGGCTTCCTTGGCACGGGTTTGATAGGCGACCCGCCAAACTTCCTTTACTTTTTGCGGATCAAAATGCGATGGCACGGGTAGTTCCTTATGTGCCATAGTTTCACCCCTCTCCAGTTAAATAATTTTTTTCAATGTATTCTTTTAAAATAACAGCATGATTGTGATCGGGGTCTTTATGCCCGTAAACCAGGGTAACCTGTCCATTTTTAGCTTTTTCGGCGATCTTTTCGAGCAATTGCTTTTTTTCTTTAGAATTTAAAACCTCTTTCAAGTAAGCCTGCTTGTATTCTTCCCAGTGATTGGTATTAAAATGAAAACGCTCCAGGTCGTAAGAAGGGCCCAGCTCCTTATACCAGTCATCCAATTGGGCCATGCGGGTTTTTACGCCTTCCGGCCAGAATAAATCCACAAGAATGCGGTAACCATCATCCGGTTTGGGTCGTTCGTAAACGCTTTTGACTTTGATCATTTTTCCACACTATCTTTTATTTGCCTCATTCATCAACTTTGCAAGCCTAACAGTAAAAATTTTAACATGTTAAAAAAATACATATTTCAAACTGCTAAGAATCGCTCGTTTCGGTTTCAATCTTTTCACTTTCCAGCGGATAACCGGCGTTTTTCCAGCCTGCTTTCCCCTCTTTTAACCACATCACATTGGAAAAACCATCGCGCTGTAATTTTCTTACTGCAAAAAGTCCCGCACTGGAATTACTCTCTACCGTGTAAATTACAATCTGTTCAAACTTCTGAAATCTTTTGTTAGCTTCATCAATTAATTTAGACATTGGAATGAAGAGTGCTCCCGGTAGATGACCACTATTATAATCATTCTGGTTAGAAACTTCGACAAGGTGGAAGATTTCCCCTTCATCCATTTTTCTTTTCAATTCTTCCGGGCTAATTTCAGCCACCATTTCTTCCAGTTCCCATAAACGCTTTTCAGTTAATACATCTCTGGTTTGCATTGTGTCTTCCTGCCTCCAATTTTTGTGGAATGAAATATAAAAAAAATAGAAAAATTGTGCAACTTAAAAGTAATCTTATCATTTGACTTTTGCCTAATTTTTAATATATTTAAATCAAAATCAAATAATCAAAATGGTAAAAAAACAAATAGTAAAAAGATCATGAATCAGATAGATAAACAAAAAATCATCGAGGCCTTAAAACAAATAAAAGAGCCTCACTCCGATAAAGACCTGATAGCCTCCAACGCCATTAAGGACATACAAATAGAGGGTTCTACCGTTCATTTAAATCTCCAGTTGAAAAATGCATCGGCGGGACAAGCTGTGGAACAGCAAATTAAGCAGGTACTTGGCTCTATTCCGGGAATTGAAGAGGTTCACATACAAATTGAAAAATACGACCCACTGAAAGTGATTCCTCCCCAATCCCAGACTTCTGCGCCGCGATCTTCGCCTCCACAGGCGGGACCTGCTGCCGGTGCGATGCCACGATTAAATCCTTTTGCTAAACACACCATTGCTGTGGCCAGTGGTAAAGGAGGAGTAGGGAAAACCACGGTGGCGGTGAATCTGGCGATAGCTTTAGCCCAAAAGCATGAACGAGTAGGTTTACTGGATGCGGATATTTATGGGCCCAATGTCCCAATTATGATGGGAATCTACGATCGTCTGGGCATGCGTAATAATAAAATAGCTCCTTTGCAGCGATATGGTGTGCATATGGTTTCCATCGGTTTCATTGCTGAAGGAGATACGGCCGTGATCTGGCGTGGCCCGCTGGTGGGGCGTATGATTCAGCAATTTCTAACCGATGTGGACTGGGGCGAACTGGATTATCTGGTGATAGACCTTCCACCGGGAACGGGCGATGCCCAGTTGACACTGGTGCAATCGGTGGCATTAACCGGCGCCGTCATTGTCACCACGCCGCAGGATGTAGCGCTATCGGATGCCAAAAAGGGTATCAATATGTTTCGCAAAGTTAATGTGCCGGTACTGGGAATAGTGGAAAATATGAGCTATTTCATTTGTCCGCATTGCAATCAACGCACTGATATTTTTGATCATGGCGGCGGGAAAAAAGCCAGTAAAAAATTTGATGTGCCTTTTCTGGGGGAGATACCACTGGATGTGGAAGTACGCATCGGGGGCGATGAAGGCCAACCTATTGTGGTAGCCAAACCTGATTCTCCCGTGTCAAAAGCGTTTCTTGAGCTGGCCAACAAAGTTGTTCAGGAAATTGAAAAAAGAGAGGACAAAGAAAAAGGAGTTTTCAAAAAAGTCTTCAAATTAACCTGATTGCCATTATTTATAATGATTTTGGAGGTTACAAATTCATGGCCAGCTATGATTTTTTAATTCGTTTCTGGGGAGTACGAGGAAGTTACCCCGTACCCGGACACAGGACGCTTCGCTACGGAGGTAACACTTCCTGTGTGGAAGTACGTACTCGACATCATCTCCTTATTCTTGATGCTGGAACAGGAATCATTCATCTGGGCAAACAGTTAACCCATGAAATAAATCAGTCTAAAAAACGAGGATTAAAACTTGTACTCCTGATCAGTCATACCCATCATGATCATATTCAGGGGCTGCCCTATTTCACTCCCGCTTATAATATGGACACGGTTCTCTACATTTATGGGCCCAGAACCTTTTCTGATGACCTGGTGCAGATTTTATCTCGAACCATGGAACCCAATTACAGTCCCATCGGTCTGGACGAGTTAAATTCGCAAAAAGTCATACAAAATGTTGGCGAACGAGCGGTACTGGTTTTACGTCAGGATTCTGAGACCCCGCTGGTTTGTACATCCAATTCCCTCAAATATGATTCAAGGAAAGATGTTTTAGTACGAGTCATGCGCAGTTATGCTCATCCAAAAGATGGGGTCTTTGTCTTTCGCATTGAATCGAATGGTAAGAGCCTGGTTTATGCCACCGATACAGAAGGTTATGCAGGTGGGGATACTCGATTGATTGAATTCGCTCGCGATGCCGATTTAATCATTCACGATGCTCAATACGATCCCCAGGAATACTTAGATCCGGTTTCCCCGAAACAGGGCTTTGGCCACAGCACTTATGAGATGGCCACCGAAGTGGCTCGTAAAGCCGGAGCGAAGCAACTGGTGCTTTTTCACCACGACCCCTGGCATGATGACGCGAAAATTGCTGAAATGGAAAGCAAAGCCAGGGAACTGTTCCCATCTACGGTGGCTGGCGCAGAAGGTCTGGAAATTAAGATATAGGCCCTTCTTATTAAAATCAAGATACCAACTCGAAACGACCTTACGAGAGTTTCACTACTGCCGTAGTTTTTTAGTAAGAACAGGGGTACTTTTCTTAGAAGAAAAAGTGAGATTCTTCTCTTGCGCTCAGAACAAGCTCCGCAATCTACCGACCTGTGCACCGAATATTTTAGGTGCGAAGCAATCTCCTTTTTAAGGGGACTGCTTCGTCGTTAACGCTTCTCGCAGTGAAAAGAGACTTGACTTTTGCTATCCTTTGCTATATTTTTTGAGACAGTAAAATATTCGGAAGTTGTTCTTCAAACTCTCCGAGAATATTGGAAGAAAGAGAAAACCGAGAAATGGTTATTCCCGAGCTGGAACAGAGAAAAACACATTACTGCACGGACGGTTCAAAAGATATTCCACAATGCTTGTCAAAAAGCAGGGATTAAAAAGGATGTTACTGTGCATTCATTGAGACATTCTTTTGCTACCCAATTTTTAGAAAGCGGAATTGATTTAAGGTATATTC
>CAZMEG010000073.1:0-10849 GCA_964565205.1 uncultured Cytophagia bacterium | reverse complement strand
TAATCTGTACATTCTTTTAACTCACCCCCTAAATCCCCCTCTCTTGACCCACTTCTGGATGAACTCCTGGTCCTGTTTTTTCTTCGTATTCTTCGTGCACTTCGTGGTTTAGTTCAGGATTTATACATCCTCTACGATGATACATGACCCTTGGTTATAAACCTACTTTAATCCTAACACCTTTAACAGGCGCGCTTCGACTTCTTCAGGCGTTCCCACCCCCGATACTCTTCTTAATAACCCTTTTTTTTCATAAAAAGGAATAATGGCTTCGGTTTGTTCATGGTATTTAGCAAGCCTCATTTTAAATGTTTCCTCGTTATCATCATCGCGTTTAATCAAACGATCCGCAATTTCTGGCGGTGGTGGATTAAATTTTAGATGATAAATTTTGCCAGTTGCCGGGTCCATACGACGTCCTGTGATTCGCTCCAGGATGATTTCGTCAGGGACTTCAATTAAGGGAACATGATCCAGATGGATCCCGGCTTTTTTTAATTCTTCATCTAAAGCTTCTGCCTGAGGTAAAGTTCTGGGGAAACCATCCAGTAAAAATCCATCTCTACAATCTGGTTTGGTGAGGCGATCGATAATCATTTTTATTACCAGATTATCCGGAACCAAAACCCCCTGATCCATATACTTTTTAGCCTCAACACCCAGTGGAGTTTGTTTCGCAACCGCTTCACGCAACATGTCTCCGGAAGAAATATGGGGTACGGCTAATTTTTTCACAAGTCGTTTGGCCTGGGTTCCCTTCCCTGAACCAGGGGGGCCAATTAAAATTACTCGCATGAATACTCCTTATTTATGAAATCCTTCCTCGATAATAAATGAACAAAATTTTTCTAAAAAAGGCAAATTAAAAAAAGTGGGATCGCAAAATCTCAATTAATTACGGAAAGGCAGATTAATGGAGCACTGGAGTGTATGAGTATTTTTACCAATCCCCCAGCACTCCATTAATCAATAAGTAGTGTAAAGGTAAGCTATAAGCCTAACTTTCCTCCATTATTAAAGGATGATTAATCAACCATAAAATAAGACGGGGTTGGCTTTCTACAATCATACTTTAGAAAATCAATAAGATCCTGCACTTTAGCGGTTGCAAGAGCCATACAGGTGTCGGCAGCGCCGTAATACATGAGCAGTTCACCATCTTCATTGACCACCGCACCACACGGGAAGGTTACATCCGGGACATCCCCTATGCGCTCAAATGTTTCGGTGGGGCCAAATACCCAGTTATTACTGCGGTAAATGACTTTGCAGGGATCATCAAGATCTAATAAAGCCAGGCCAATACGATAAATGGAACCTGAAGCGGTGGTGCGAACTCCGTGATAAATAATAAGCCAGCCTTCAGAAGTTTCGATAGGTTGAGGACCCAGGCCAATTTTATTGGCATCCCACCAGCCTCCCATTCTTGCTTCAATTAAAATGCGGTGCTCCCCCCAGTGCATGAGGTCCGGTGAGTATGAAATCCACATGTGGGCACGAGTGGTGCCTCGTGAGACCGGACGATGGATAAGAATCCAGCGTCCTTTGAATTTACGCGGGAATAAGGAAGCATCCTTGTCTTCCGGAGACATGATGGCTCCACAACGTTCGAAGGTTTTGAAATCTTTAGTCATAGCGAGAGAAACTAAGGGACCACCACGAGAATAGGCTGTATAGGTGATAGCGTATTGCTCCAGTTCTTCCAGATAGATGATTCTGGGGTCTTCTATACCCCATAATTCTTCAGGATAATTCTCCGGATCTGCTACGAGAGTGGGACGTTCATCGATTTTCCAGTTTGAAAAACCATCCTTACTGCGTGCTACGGTAAGGTGGGACATGCCCCGCATATCTTCTACACGTACCAGCAAAAGAATCTCGCCATCAAATTTAACAGCGGCTGCATTAAATACCGCATTAGCCGGATAAGGCCACTGAGAAGCCGTTAAAATCGGGTTACCAGGATAGCGTTTAAATAGACCCGTGGGGTTAAAATTAGTATATTTTTCGGTCATAGACTCCATACCTCCATTTTTAATTTAATATTTTTCGGTAAACATCCATATAATCCTTAACCATGCGTTCCTGCGTAAATTTTTTTTCTACCCAGGTTCGACATTTTTTTCGATCAATCTTTTCTATTTCAGAGAAAACATCAACTGCTTCCTGCCAATTTTTAACCAGAATCCCGGTTTCACCTGGTGAGATTAGTTCCGACATAGCTCCACGGTCGATGGCAATCACAGGTGTTCCACAGGCCATGCTTTCGATGACCGTCATACCAAAGGGCTCATTAAAATTGATGAGATGCAAAATTGCTCGGGCCTTGCCGAGAATTTCTGAACGGCGATCCGGGCCTACTGGACCAATGAATTTAATCTTCTTATTATCTATATAGGGTTCCACCCGGTTCTTAAAATATTGTTGATCCTGAATGATCCCGGCAATAATTAATTCCATATCGAGTGCTTTAGCTACCTGAATGGCCTCCCAGGTCCCCTTATCATGATGAATGCGTCCAAAAAATAACAGGTAATCCTCCCCTTGCGGATAAAAGGTATACTGTTCAACCGGAATACCATGATACACATTAGCGATATAATCCAGATTGGGATTTCGATCGGCATAACTTATGGACACATAAAATGTACTGCCATTGTATTTTTCATAAACCGGTAAAATTTTCGGAGACGAAAATCCGTGAATGGTGGTTACCACCGGGGTTTTAACCAATTGAGAATACGTCAAAGGTAAAAAATCAAAATGATTGTGAATCAAATCGAATTCCGAGGCATGCTCAAACACCTCAGAAATATGCAAACTCTCCCACACCTTGGGATCAAGATGAGGGTCTTCAGAATAGCCGGTGGGTGCCACACCACGAAGTTTAGCTTTTGTAATAGAATCGCGGGTGGCAAATAAAGTCACATCCAGACCTTTTTCTACCAGACCTTCGGTAATCAGGCTGGTTACAAGTTCCCAGGGCCCATAATGTCGAGGCGGTGTTCGCCACGAAATTGGAGCAAGAATGGCGATTTTAGCTTTAGTTAGGTCCATAATTTCATTCTTCTTTTTTAAATTTTAATTTTATATACTGGTTAATTTGTTCTCGAGCAATCTGGTTGGCTTCCACTTCCATAATGGCATAAAGGGCTTCAATGGTTGATTCGGCTCCTGAATTTAAATTTATTTTATCTTTAGAAAGAATCCCATCATAGCAACGCCCTGTTGCAGGGTTGTACATGGGTTTATGGGCCACGTTATTGCCAAAAAACCAGGTAGCCAGTTCTCCAGCTAATTGAGCATATTTTTTACGATGTGTGATCTCATATAATCGCAAACTTCCAACTATGGGCGGTCGCATGGCATAGGCAATCTGATCAAATTTTTTGATTTGTGAAATTCGCAACGAATCGTTTTGTGAGAATTGTATTTCTCGTGGAAAAGAAAGGCGCTGCCAGTAAGGGTAAAAGTACCCGGCTTCCTGTTGTGCAGAGCTTAGAATTTCAGCATCGTGGAGCCAGTGACCGGTCAAAGTGAGGGCCATGATCTGACTGTTTCCCCATCCATGCCAGATATTTTTCCATGAAAGGAAAAGCCCATAGGGAAATTGCCCCCCCTTTCCCAGTTGCATGATTCGCAAGCCTTCAGCAAATCGTTGTAAATATTTTTTCACTTTCTGGCTGCCAGTCACCTTAAAATAACTTACCAGCCCTAACATTAACTCCGAGGTGGCATCAGCCGCTGAATTATATAACAACCACCGTGGTATTTTAAATCCATTTATATTATCTATTTGAGGATAATGTTCCAGCAAAGTGTCCAGATGAACAAAAATTCTTTTTATATCCATTTGAAGTTGTTTTGCATAAGAGCGATCGACTTTTTGAAAAACCTGCAACCCCTTGCCCAGGGCCCAGATTCCACGGGCCGTCCACCAGCCCAGACTTTTATAGCTGGTGCGACCCTGACGGTTTATGGAATGATCGGCGAAAATAAAATTATAAAATAACCCGTCTTGATCCTGCATGGCACGAATAAACTGGAGCAACATTCGAGACCTGCGCAAACTCAGTGTATCCCCGGAGAGTTCGAAATGGCGCAAATATACCACAGCAGCTCGAGCCGCATCATCCACACAGGCAATGCCTTCGCCCCTGGCTTCAACCCAGCCATATTCCGGATATTCAGAATAAATATGAATTATAGCCACATGTTTTCCCTGAAAATCGATTTCTTCATAAAGATGATTTAAATGAGCAAAATTTACCAGACGAAATTGTTTACGAACTCCGGAGCTCTCGGAGATACCATTACAATTCCAGAAAAAAACAAGAATACCGACTAAATAGGTCCATGCTGCAATTAAAATATTTTTTTCCTTTTTGGTCATTTTAGCCCCGTGGTTGCCATGCTCTCAATAAAATACCTCTGGAAAAATGAGTAAGCCACAATGATCGGCAGAGCCAGCAGAGTGGCTGCCGCTAATTGTACACCCAATTGGGATTCTGCCTGACCACCCACTGCGAATATGGTAACCAATTGTGGCATGGTCATCAAGTTTCTTTCCCTGATGACAATCAGGGGCCATAGCACCTCATTCCATGTAGTCATGAAAGTGAGAATTCCCACCGTGACGAGTGCCGGTACCGATAAGGGCCAAACCACCCGAAAAATTATCTGTAATTCATTGCAGCCATCTATGCGGGCGGCATCGATAATATCCTGCGGAATGCTCTGGAAATACTGCCTGAACATGATGATGCCCAGTGCCGTAACCATCCAGGGGATAATTAGGGCAAGATAACTGTTTACCCATCCCAGTTTCACCATGAGAATATAGAGCGGGATAAGTGTAATCTGAAATGGAATCATCATGGTAAACAGCACTATGTTAAAAATCAGGTTTCTGCCCCGGAAACGCAAACGCCCTAAAGCATAACCAATAATGGAACATAAAATTAAAGCACCGAGGGTAACCGTGCTTGCCACAAGTAAGCTGTTAAAAAAGGCACGAACTATGGGAATCTTCTCAAAAACTTGCTGGTAACTGTGCAAAGTGATTTTGCCAGGAATAGGATTCAGGGTGCCGATTTCAACCTCTGGTCGTAAGGTGGCAGAGATCATCCACAAAAAGGGGTAAATAAAAATTAATGTCCAAACGATGAGAAAGATATAGAAAATTAATTTCTTCATTTAATATTCCGGTTGCTTTTCAACTACCCTGCGTTGAATATATACTACTACAAATATTATGGCAGCAAAAAAGAATCCCAGCGTAGCAGCATAGCCCATATGATAGAATGAAAATGCCTGATTATAAATATAAAGTACCACGGAAAGCGTGGCATTCATGGGTCCCCCGCCTGTCATAATGTAAGGTTCAATAAAAAGTGAAAAACCATTAATGGTAGAGAGCACCACCACTAAAACCATGGTTGGATTAATCATGGGTAAGGTGATTCGAGTAAATTTGTACCAGTGGGAGGCCCCTTCCAGATCAGCCGCTTCGTACAGATGAGACGGGACATTCTGTAAGCCAACCAGAAAAAGTATGATATACAATCCCACATTTTTCCAGGTGGCCATAATAGCAATGCTGGGCATGGCCAGTTGCGGACTGGTTAGCCAGGGAATTTTCGGTAATCCCAATTTTGCCAGGATCAAGTTAATGAGGCCGGTATCACGGGCATAAAGTTGGTCCCAGAGCATGGTGATAACCACACCTGAAACCACTACCGGTAAAAAATAAGAAGCACGAAAAAATCCTCTAAATTTAATTTTTTGATTTAATATCTCAGCCAGTCCAAGAGCGATTATTATTTGTAAGGGAATATGGATGGCTAAAAAAATAAAGGTATTAAAAATAGATTTGTAAAATAGATTATCCTTAAAAAGTTTAATGAAATTACTGAATCCTACCCATTCCATCTCAGAAACAATATCCCAGCGATGGAAAACTAATATAAAACAAAAAATAAGTGGAAAGGCTACAAATAAACTGAAATGAATACCGTAAGGTAGAACTAACCAGTAACCAACTGAATTTCTTTTGTTCTTAATCATTCTCCTGAGGTTTAAATTTAAAATAAAGGAGGGCTCACTAAAAACTGCCTGGTTCGCCCCCGGTAAATCTCATCGGGTAACTGCAAAAACACTTATGGGTTGCTCTGCCCAATCCGTGGTCACCCTTATATCATCCAGTTTGCTTTTATCGGCCACTACGGGAATGACCTGTTTCAGGTTTTGTACAGCAATTTTAATAGTACGAGACTTCTTTTGTTCTAAAAGTTCTTTTTTAATTTGATCTTTAACTTCTTCGAAAGTCAATTGTCTTTTCGATTTTCTATCGATTATTTTAAAAATCGAATACCCGCCTCCAGGAGGCCCGCCAGCCACTTCCACCGGGCCACAAATTTCACCTATTTTGTGGGAGAAGGCTTGCTTTCCAATTTCACCATATTGTTTTCGACTAAAATAGCCAAATTCACCTCCATGTTTAGCCGCCCATTTCCGCAACGAGAATTTTTTAGCTAACTCAGCCATATCTTTACCGCTCACGATTAATTTTTTTATTCTCTTGGCTTCCTCTTTGGTTCGCACGAAAATCTCTCGAATATTCACCTTTTCAGGTTCTACGTACTTCTTCTTATGTTTTTCATAATAGTTTCTAACTTCGTCTTCAGTAACATGAATATCTTTCAATAATTCGCCGAGATATTTTACGTATAGAACATCTTCTTTTTTACGTTCAAATTCTTGTAATGCCTTTGGTGTGTTTTGTAAACCACGCTTGAAAGCCTCCTGAGCCAAAAATTCATCCCGTACCATAATGCCGATGCCATTTTTCAAAGTGTTGAGATTACGAATGTAGGGGCGATCTTCCAGGGGCATGTCCTTCAATCTTTGCAGAAAGTCCCCGACGGTCCATTGCCCACCATCAAAGGTCACCAGGGGGTCGTTAAGGTGATCCTGCAAGTCACGATGAGTTTTCTTGAGTTCCGGATCAAGCGGTTTGGGTAAATACACGGGTAAGGCACCATCACGAGACTTTCGGTTTATTAAATGGTTAGCTACCAGAGCAAAAGCGGGGCCTTTGAGAAGTACATTTTTAGGAGTCATGAATTGATTAATAAACTGGCTGGCGATCCTGGCTTCCTTACGCCGTTTAATAATTTTCCGGATATAACTTTTTCGACTCTGATAAGACGCTTCTGTTAAAATTGGATTTCGGGTGCGGGACTCAAGTTTAATAATGTGGTAGCCCCATTTAGTGCGAACCGGTTGAGAAATCTGTCCTGGTTTCAATTGAAACACAGCCTCTTCAAAGTCGGGATCCATATTGCCCCAGGTGAATTCACCAAGATCGCCGCCATTTTTTGCCAGTTTCGGGTCTTTGAACTTCTGCCTGGCCATTTCTTCAAAAGTGGTGGCCCCGGAGATCAACTTGTGGTAAATTTCCCAGGCTTCCTTTTCATCTTTGGTAAAAATATGGCGCGCGTGCACCTTCTCGTTTAATTTTATGAAAGCCTGACGCATTTCCCTGTCGGTAATTTCTACTTTCTTTTGCACCACTTCTCGATATAACTGACGGATGGCTGCTTTTTTCCGATACCATTCCAGTAATTTTTGCACTCTGAGATCCCGGTCAAAACCTTTACGCACCGCATCAATCACGAACAATTTTTTCTGAATCATCCACTCCAGGTGTGCTTCCTTTTTGGAAAGGCCAGGGTCTTTCTGTTTTAGATAAGTATATGGGGTGAGTTCATAGCTAATAATGAAATCATGTTTGGAAATAATTTTATCACCAACTCTTGCCAGGACATCTCTGTCCAGAGGTGGTTTTTTCGAGCAAAAAATGCCACTCGCCCCTGTTATTAAAAGCGATAATATAAAATAATTTTTGGCGTGTTTTAATTTCATGAGTAAGTTTTTTAAAATTCCAGTGCCAGGGAAAAGCGCTGCGTATTATTTAAACGACCAAAATCAGCGTAGGCATAGTCGATTTTCAATTTTAAATTACCCAGAAAATGGGTGGTTAAGCCACCACCAAAAGTGAAACTTTCCTCACTATCATCGATGAGTAGATTTCGATAGCCGCCTCGCAGTGAAAAAGCTTTCCACAGGGTATATTCAAATCCCAGGTTAAGGCTTTCCGTATTATCGGTTGGATGAACAAAATCCACCGAAAGGGTTAACTGGGAATTGTTACCGGAGGCAATCTCTTTGGCCACCCCGGCCTGAAAGGTAAGAGGCAAAGGCCAGGAATCGGTGTCGAGACGGGCTTCTATCCGATCATTATTGCCCCGTTTTATGGGATCGATATCCACAAAAACCAGCGCATCTTTACCACTCAATTTCATATCAGTACCAAAATTGGTGAGAGCTACTCCCAGACGTACCCCATAGAGTCCCGTATCAAAGGTAGCACCGAAATCTACAGCGAAGCCATTGGCCGACATGAGTGAGATTCTCTGGTTAATGTATTTAAAAGTGGTGCCTATGGCAAAACGGTCTGTTAAATTTATGGCATAAGAAAGTCCGATGGCTAAATCTCCAACACTGAAAAAATTTCCAGTCCCTTCTGGCATGTCAATGGTTCGTTCAGGTAAATCGGCCGTGCTCAATACTGTCACCATGCCCCCCAGGGTTCCGGCATTTCCCAGCGGGATGACCAGACCGGCAAAATCAAAATTAATGTCGGCTAACCACTCTGTATGAACAAACACCACTTCGTTGCGTTGCAAACTGGCAATACCTGCCGGATTCCAGTACAGAGCGGTGGCATCATTGGCAATGGCCACAAAGGCTCCCCCCATGCCAATAGCTCTGGAACCTACCCCAATTTCAAGAAAGGCGGCGGAAGTGGTACCAACTTTAGTGACACTGCCTACATTTTGCCCATAAACATCCGGATCAGGCAACATGAACGATATTAAAATTAAAGCAAAAATAAATTTCTTGCCGTTCATAGTTCATACCTATTTATTTAGTGATTAGTGAATTCATGACGATTGCTACTTTATTATGGCAAATTTACCAATTTTGGTGCCGATGCCTGGGGCTTCCACATGGAAAATATATAACCCGTAGGCGATATCCATACCATCTTTGGAAACCAGGTCCCAGGTTTCGGCCCCATCGTCAATATCAGAGTCATGTTCAATGGTATCCACCAGTTGGCCCCGTACCGTGTAAATTCTAATGGTACATTTTGGTGGTAGATGAATGAATGAAATCCGACGCTCACCCCGACCAAACTTAAAGCGGTTGGGCGGCTCCCAGGAAGCAGCAATAACATAAGGATTAGGAACAACAGCAATCCGATCCAGCTCATTTTTAGCTTTTTCTCGACTGAATTGCTGAGCTCTAACCGTAAATTCAAATACTTCTCCATTACGAAAAGGCTTTGTAGTCTTAAACTGAAATATATCCCCCGGTTGTGGGGGTATGGGCTCGGTAACGGTGGAATCCAGACTGAAAAAAATAGACCAGCTTGTTTTAAATGTAGACCTGAGTGGTTTGGCACCGATGGAATCGCCCTCCACAATTACTACTTTGTCTCCCGGGGTAAATTCACCGTCATGATCTCGATCAAAAAATAGAAAGTCCTCAGCAATTTGTTCTGTGGTGTTAATTATTTGAAAATTTGTGGGGATTTCTCTCTGGCCAAATAACAATCGAATGGAGGTATCCACGACTGTATCGAAAAAGCGTAATTCATAATCGTTTGGTAGCGCTACATTTCTCCCGGCAAACACAGGATCAAATCCAATATTTACCGTATAGTTGCTGTTACCAATGACCCATCCGGTGAGTGAATCAATCAAGGTAACCGTGGTGTCATTATAAAGGGTAACGGTTAAACCATCAAAAAATGGACTCACCTGCCCATAGTCGATTAACTCCAGATTTTCAAAAAGAACCTGGCCGGAGCTTTTATTGATGATGCTGAAGGTAGGTCGAGATGCTGTGTGAAACGGGGTATTCTCTTTGAACACCACCTGGTAAGTGGTATTGTCTTTAATCAATCTGTGATCTACAAGATTGGGCTGAATAAATCCCGTTGCAGGACCACTGTGAGTTAATTCGCTTGATGAAGGAATCTGCGGAGGGATATACCCGGCGGCTGGTGCGTTGGGTACTACCACAGCCGTATTTATATCTGTAGCGATAACATTTCCCAGAATATCGGTTTTTATGATAGCGGTGGTCTCCGAGGGTGGGATGCCTTCAATGGCTCCAGTTGCGGTAGTATCTATGAAACCCCGGTCGTAGGCTACCACCGCGTAATAGTAGGTCTGGCCATTTTGCACATTGGTATCGGTCCAAACGTGGCGTAAACCCGTATCGTTGCCAAGATTAAATTTAATTCCATTTATATCAGCCAGGTGGGGACCTTTAATGCCGTCTTTTAAATCAAACTGCGCAATGGGTTTTCTAAAGGTTAGATTACCAAAGCTGTCCGTAATAATACGGGGTTCCAGAAACTCGGGATCAGTGGCCCGGTAAATATTATACCCCTCGAAATCGTGTTCTCTGAGGAACCGGTCGAAGGATTTTTCGGCGACATCATCCCAGTAAAGGGTTACTTTACCATCACCAGGCACTGCGGTTAATGTAGCCTTAAAAGGAGGCTCGGCGAATCGATAATCTGCATCAAAGATTTGCTGTACGGTTTTTTTAGTTCGGGCCAGATCATCTTCATCTTCCGCAAACATGAGAGCCATGGAAAAGCTTTCCGTTTGTCCGGCCCTTAAAGGAAAGAGTCCTGACGAAAAGAACATGCCCAGATTCACCGAGCGAAGCAATTCATTGCGCGGAGGCAAAGCCTCAGTAAAGACCG
>CAZMEG010000072.1:1443-10875 GCA_964565205.1 uncultured Cytophagia bacterium | reverse complement strand
AATATACCTGATTAAAATAAAAAAGTCAAGCAGTTTTTATTTTGCTTGCATTTTCATTGTTGAATAATTATAATTTAACATCCTGTAATCAATTAAAAAGGAGGGTTTATGCCCATTGAAAAACAATTATCAGTGTTTGTTCAAAATAAAGTGGGGAGCTTAGCTGATTTATGTGCTGGATTATCGAAAGATAATATTAACATTCGAGCCCTGGCAATTGTTGATGATCTGGACTGGGGCATCGTGCGATTAATTGTGGATGATTATGAGAAAGCCAAGGACACTTTACATAAACTGGGTTTGATGTTTGGAGAAAGCAATGTCCTCACGGTCGAACTTGATAACCATCCCGGGGCCCTGGCTGAATTAGCTAATAAGCTCGCAAAAAAGAAAATCAATATTGAAAATGCCTTCGCTACCGCAGCAGGTAACCGAAGTTTAGTGGTTTTAACAACCACCGATGACAAAAAAGCCAACCAGGTACTAAGAGCATATTAAATTGCTGATGAGAGAAAAACTGGATACAAGAATCATTCAAGAAATACAGCAACGTCTGAAAAAAGGGGAAAATCTCTGGCGTATTTTAGATCAGTATGACTTAACTTTAGAGCAAAAACTTGAACTCATCCGCATATTTGAAAATCAAAAATGGGATTAAAATAGGAGTCGAAATCATCAACAATGGGGACAAAAAAGAAGACGGTTGTCAAAGTTAGAAACCATCATATTGATTCTTATGGACATGTTAACAATGCACAATATTTAATTTATCTGGAAGATGCCCGGACAGATTTTTTTGAAGAACTTGGCTACAGTTTGGAAGTACTGGCAGAAAGAAATATCAGGGTATATTTAACGGATATTACGGTAAAATACAAAAATGCCGCTCGTGTAAACGATCTGCTGGAAATTTATGGTTGGTTTATTGAAATTACCAACCGAAAAGCCACCTGGCAGCATGAAATCTATAATTTAAAAACAGGTAAACTGGTACTTACCGGTACTGCCACAGGGGTCTTTTTACAAAATGGCCGCCTCATTACCATCCCTCAAGATATTAAAGAAGCCATGATGCAACTTTATATCCCACCACAAGTTAGTCATTGAAGATTTATGTTAAATGTTCGATAATTAAATTGGTTCAATTAAATAAATTTTGTGTAAAATTTAAGTTTATTATCCACTAATTTTAGCTGAATCCGGTTATTTATAACTTATTGAAATAAATAATTTTAAATTTTCGATAAATTGTAAAAATGATTTGGAAAATTATTCAAAAATTTTAAGATTAGCATTGAGTAAATTAACAATGTAAACACTCGATTATGGAATTTTTGAATCTCGAAGATATCCCGGAAGAAAGCCAGCAGCGTATCTATCGTTTGCAAAAGCTCTCACTTATTGGAGAATTAGCCGGGGGGGTAATGCATAATCTAAATAATGTTCTGGGTGGGATTCTGGGCTTCTCACAAATTTTATTAAATGATATGGAACCGGATCACAGATCTTATTACCAGCTAAGTCAAATCGAAAAAGCTGCTCTGAGAGCCACCAGGGTAATTCAACAATTTTTTAGTTTAATAAATCTTAATTATCAAGATGAAAAATTAATTGACCCTAAAGAAATTATTGAAGAAACGGTTAAAATATTACGCGCGGGTCTTAAAAATAATATAAATCTGGAAATTAGATACAATCATGAATCCGTAGCTATTCGAACTGATCCGGCATTAATCATACAGGTAATCCTTAATGTGTGTTTATTTGCAAGAGATGCGATGCCCTTTGGTGGTACCATACTTATTGAAACCTGTTGCAGGTCTAACAACCAGAGTGGCTATGTGATAATAAAAATTGTGGTAAACGGTAAGAACCTAAATTTCGATCTTCATCATGTTAACGGAACAGAAAACAGCGTCTTAGGTTTGACATTAACCAGATTTATTCTGAAAAATATTGGAGGACAATTAGTTATTAATTCACAACAGAACCGGGCAACCGGTTTTGAAATACACATACCGGCTGAGATGATTCACGAAATAACCTCTACTAGTATAAATAAAAATGGAAATTTAATCATGGTTGTGGATGATGAAGAAGATTTGAGGATTCTTGCTAAAGATCTATTCGAGTCAAAGGGATTTGAGGTTTTAACAGCAAGAGATGGCGAAACAGCTATCGAAACCTTCAATAAATACAAAGAATCCATAAAAGTTGTAATATTAGATTTGGTTTTACCCGGTATCGATGGTGGAAAGGTTTATGAGCAAATTACCACCATGGGCACACCTGAAATTATTTTAACCAGTGGACACTCCAAGAATGAACAAATTCAATCAATTATCGAAAAAGGTGTCGCTCATTATATGCCTAAGCCGTGGGACATTCCAGAACTACTGGAAAAAACTAAAAAATTATTGAGTTAGCTTTTCTATTTTTTCGGCCAGTTCAAAATCGTAAGTGCTGATCCCGCCTAAATCATGCGTGGTTAAATCAATAGTAACACGATTATAAACATTGGTCCATTCGGGATGGTGATTCATCGATTCAGCCAATAGAGCTACTTTGGTCATGAATCCAAAAGCTTCGATGAAGTTATCGAATTGGAATTCTTTGTGCAGTTTATGATTTTTAATTTTCCAACCAGGTAAAGCCTTTAACCGGTTTTGTATTTCTGCAGCTTCAAGCCGTTTTCTTTCTGTCATATGTTAACTCCTTTGTTTTGAAAAAAATAAAAAAGGCTCATAAAGTAGAGCCTTTGTAGTTTTTTAGAATTGTCCAAATTTTAGTAGCGGTGCAGGGATTCGAACCCCGGACACGCGGATTATGATTCCGCTGCTCTGCCAACTGAGCTACACCGCCATTTTATGTTCACGTTTAATTTAGAACAATTTTAAAAAAAGTCAAGTTCCAATTTATACATCACCACCAAACTCTTTCAGGATAGATAACACCTTGATAGGGGAGTCGATCTTACCAAATGGTGCATTGATTTCAAAGCCTTCCACATGGCCTTTAAGTTTGATGATGGCTTCCTGAGCGATTCGAATACCTTCCTCACGGGCTGCTTCAGGTGAAATTTCCTGTGCCTTTTGCATCCGTTCCATATATTCGTCCGGTACAGAAATTCCGGGAATTTCATTATTCATAAACTCGGCATTTCGATAGCTGACCAGGGGCCAGATGCCTGCCAAAATGGGGATCCTTACATGTTCAATTTTTTCCAAAAAATCCAGCAAAACTTGTGGATCAAATACGGGTTGGGTGATGGCAAATTCAGCCCCGGCATCGACTTTCCATTCGAACCGTCGTATTTCGTACTCAAGATCCAGGGCACCAGGATTAACTCCCACACCGATATGAAATGCAGTTGGGGCATCCAGTTTATTGCCCCCCAGATCAACTCCATGATTCATTCGATTAACCATATTGGTCAGGCCAATTGAATCTACATCATAGACTGCGGTAGCATCAGGGTAATCGCCCATTTTGGGTGGGTCCCCGGTGATGATCAAAATATTACGCAAACCCACCGCATAGAGCCCCATGATATCCGATTGCATACCCAGCAAATTGCGATCACGGCAGCAGTAATGCAAAATCGTTTCGATTCCCACCTTTTGTTCAATGATTATGCACAGGTGTTGGGCTCCCATGCGACACATAGCCCGGGGCCCATCGGGGACATTGATGGCATCCACACCGAACTCTTTTAATCTTTTCGCCGAATCCAGTATTTTGCTTGGATCAGTGCCTCTTGGCGGTGGAATTTCTATACTGGTTACCAGTTCACCCCGAGAAATTTTTGCCGCAAATTTACTCTTTTTCTCCCGTGGTAAAGGCTCCACTTCCTGAATCACTTCTTTCGGGACATGAACAATCAGACTGTGTTTCCGGGGGCTTAGCATACGCACCGACTTGGCCATTTCTTTTATATGTTCCGGCGTAGTCCCACAACAGCCGCCAACTAATCGAGCACCGGCCTTAATAAAACGGGTGGCATATTTGCTAAAATATTCAGGCGTAGCCAGATAGATATTCCGCTCGTCTATGACGCGAGGGTTACCAGCGTTAGGTTGCACAATGATTGGTTTTTTCGTTACCTTGACCATCTTTTCCAGAGCATTTAGCATGGAAGGTGGACCAACCGAACAATTGACTCCAATCACATCCGCACCGGCATTATCGAGTCGATGTGTGTAGGTTTCAGGGGCCGTACCATATAAAGAATTTCCCTGTTCATCAATGGTCATTTCAGCTACAATGGGTAAATCACAAATTTCTTTTATGGCTAAAATGGCTTGCTCAATTTCATTTAAGTCGGAAAATGTTTCCAGAATAAAAAGGTCTACGCCACCATTAAGCAGTGCCTGCGCCTGTTCCTTGAAAGCTTCCCGGGCTTCTTCTTTAGCTAATTTACCCCAGGGTTCAATTTTAATCCCAAGTGGACCTATTGAACCAGCTACGTACAAATCTTTGCCAGCGATATCTCGTGCTAATTTGGCTCCCTGGTAATTGATTGCCTCCAGTGAATCCTGTAAACCATACTTGGTTAATTTAAAGCGATTAGCACCAAAGGTGTTCGTTTGCAGAACATCCGCTCCTGCTTCAGCATATCCCGTGTGAATATCTTTAACCAGACGTGGATTGACTAAATTGACATTATCAAAACATTGATTGATAAATATGCCACGATTGTATAGCATGGTGCCCATTGCACCATCAAATAAGATAACCCGCTGATTGAGCTCTTCTAAAAAATTTTTTTTGGGCATGATAAAATACTACTTCCCTTTGAACCTGACAAAATTTTGATATTAATATAGTAACATTCCCTTGTTTTTGCAAGAAATAAAAAGATTTTAAAATTAAATTTTGGCTTGATGTGGAAGAGTTTCTACATTTCTGGAAATCGGGGCAAAATAAAGAACGTGCCGAGGGTTTAGCGACCGCACTGGTTAATTATGAATTAGCCGCTAGTCTTTACAAAGGTGATTTTTTAGAGGAAGATATATATGAAAGCTGGCCAGCCCTTCAGCGCGAAAATTTGAAAGAAATTTATCTGGTTATACTCGACAAATTGAGTAGATTTTATGCCCTGGATGGTAAACCACAGACCGCCATCGATCTTTGTGAAGCTATTTTAGAGAAAGATAACTGTCGTGAGGATATTTACAGACGGTTAATGCATTGTTACTATAAAATTGGACAGCGCGACAAAGCCATAAAACAATACCGCAGATGCGTAGAAATTCTATCCAAAGAACTGGAAATCGAACCAACTCCCACTACTATTGAATTGTATAAAAAAATCAAAAATGGCCAAATAAAATAACATTTAAGTAATATTTAAGCGATAATTAACTGCCGTTTAAGAATAATTATTATATTATGAACCGTTCACCCACGAATTTCTCCGGAGAAAAATAATTAGCAGAAACATAATTTGGAACCGACCATCGATTGGTCAGGGTGAATGGGTTCCAGATTAAAAAACTAAATTAAAAAAGGAGTGATGAATTATGCCACATATCACAGAAAACCTGGTCATTGAGGAGGCTCTGCCTTATTTTTATTTGCATGGACATTGCCATTTATATGAGGGTGCTTCGACGGAAAACTGGAGGGACGCTACTCCAACTAACATAATTCAAACCGATCAACCCTGGTATGTTCTTTATCATTTCACAACGGATGGGTTACTGAATCACCTGATGGCCGGTACATGGCACCTTCAGCTTTTTCTTGAGAAAATGGGTGGCGAAGAATTTACCCTGAATCCGGCTTATGCCATCGATCAAATTAACTTTGTTTCTCGACCGCATGAGTATTATCGATGGGCGATTATTCCTGCCGGACAGGTGCCACCTGGTGTCTATCGAGCTGTGGCGTCAGTAACTTTTAAGGGACCTCTCGGTGTACCGGGACCCATTGCAGCTTTTGCGGATATAGGATTGGTTCAATTCTATGAGGAAGGTCCCTGATGGTTTTCGTTCAAAGTCCATGCATGATCTAACGGATTCCCCCTGTTTTCCTCAGGGGGAATCATCCTTTTTGATAACTTGCATTTATAACCTTTATCTTAAATGTAATTTTATAATTCACAGTGAATTAAGGGAGTTCTGGATTGTTGGATTAATTAACAAATCTAAGGGGTTCTTAAAATGAATCAAAACACTAAAATGCCGGATGATCGCAAAACTAAAAGTCAGTTAATTAAAGACCTTCGAGATTGCCAGAAAATAAACAAAAAACAAGAAGCTGAATTACAAAATTATAAACAGCAACTTGATGAAGCAAATATTCAAATAGAGACTCTTCAAAGACAGTTAAAGGAATCCCTCGATCAAATTAAGTCTCTCGAAGAAAAACTCGAAAAACAAGCCGAAGCAGATAAAACCGAAAAGCGTGAATTTGAGAGAAAGCAGCAAATTTTAAAAAGCCAAATTGCGGAACTTAAAGAACAACTTGAGGCACTAGAATCCTTAAAGGGTAAGCAGGAAACTGAACAGGAGAACCTTGAAGAATTAGCCGCTTCCAAATCTTCATTTCGCATCGATATTTATCCCCGGCAGGGTCATTTTCAAGGCAAGATCGAACATTTATTATCCAAAGATAAAAAGGCTTTCAGTGATCTGGATCATAAAACCATCATCGGGTTTATTTCCGAGCACTTACCCGCACTGGAAGAAATGGAATTGCCAGGGGTGGAAATTTTCGACCGGCAGAAAATGGAGGGGGTCAGTAAACAATCGCCAGAATCTGTTTCCCCCTCAGTAAAGTTACCACAATTAACTGAATTAATGGTTATATCCAAGGGGTCTAACATGCCAAGTAGAGTACTTATACACAATGAACCTTTCGAAATAGTCATGAATTTAGATTTGAGCCAGATGGAACTCTCGGAAGATATATTGCCTATTGGGCACAAAGTTACCATTTTTGCAAAAGAATTACCGGGAGGAACTCGAACCACCATAGCTCAGGTAGAAGGTATCATTGAAACCACGGACAAATTACCCATTCGTACCCATGCACGATCATTACCGCCAGGAACGTATCGTCTGGAAGCCTCTTTATCTTTTAAGCAAGCTAATGGTAAACCTGCACCTACCGTGGCATTTCTCGAAGGAGGATTCATAACAGTTTTTTGAGGACAAGTTTCCCGAAGGTTAGATAAGGTTAGTTCGTATCTTTTAGTGATTGCTTATATTCGCGGGCGAAATAAGAGCCGCTATGGTAAATATCAGGCCGATCGTTGCGTACCTGCATTTTCCCGGTGCGCCAGTTTAACTTCCTTTCATAGTCAAGGCACATTTTACATCGGAAAATAATCCAATCACCATCCCGAAAAGAATAACACCGGTGATGTGTAGCATCGGAGGGGGGATGTAAATTTACATGCAAGATATTATTATCAGGCGGGTTCATGGTGCTCTCCAAATTTTTGATGTATATCCTTAACCACTTGTATTTATCTACCTTCCTGGTTTTAAATTTAAAGCTCATCTTACGGTTTTTATTTTGAAATGTCAAGTAATAATTTCAAATAAATTTGAAAAATAGATAAGGTTGGAAAATCCTGCCGAGACTGTTGAAAATTTAACTAGTCCGAAGGCGTCCGCGCCGAGGACTTACAGGCACTAACTTGTTGAAAGAACTCGGCGAGACGCCTTCGCGCTAAGACTTTTTCGACAGTCTCGCCAGGTCTCGAAGGACCGGCAGGATTCGATTGACGGGATTTTTTAACACTATCTCAAATATAGCATTTTTTTCTGCTGTATTCTATTGCCTGCACGCAATTGATAGATGTACAAACCACTGTTTTGATCTTTTGCATTAAAGACGACTCTATGTTCACCCGCAGGCAAGATTTCGTCAATTAAAATAGCTACAACTTGGCCTAATATATTAAAAACCTTAAGTTCAACGTGGGTAGTGTGAGAAAGTGTAAAGCGAATGGTTGTACTCGGGTTAAACGGATTTGGATAGTTTTGCTGTAATTGAAAACCTTCAGGAGTTTCAGATGTTCGGGAAGTCACTGCGGTGAGAGTTCCCACCGAATAAATTCTTAAATCATCAAAATAACCTTCGAAGGTTTCACCGGTTCCATAATGGGTCACTGAAATTTTTTTATCATTACCATGAACAATTTGAAATTGCAGGGAATCCACAAGTTGTCCATCCAGATACCATTTACCCAGGTCTGAGGTGCTGTCATAAGTGACCGTTATTTCATGCCATGTATTCAAAGTATATTTTATATTACTATCATGTAGATTGTCGTTATACAGGGCAAGGACAGTACTATCAGAATCTAAATAAAAGCCAAGCCATCGGTATATATCACCTGCTATGAACACCGGCTGAAGTTTATATTTGGTCACTTTGAATTTAGCCTGTATGGCAAATTTTTTAAAGTTAAGCCCATCAATCTGAGGGGTGATGGCATCTGATCCTCCAGGCTGGTTTCCGTATACATAGATTCCATTGCAATAAATTCCCCCTTCTTGGAATGGGGTATTGATCAACTTCATGGGCGGATAATTTCCTGTCACATCTGAAGAATCATTATCCAGAGGATAATGAGCAATCAATTGGAGACCGCTTAAATCTTGAGATTTTAAGTGGAAAGGAATTATTAGGAAAACAACCACAAAAAAGACCGTACCAACTTTCATCATAGGCATCCTCCTTTCATTTTAATTTGAACTTTTTATTTCATTAACCACCTCATAATAGATTTTCATAATAAGCAGCGATTAATATAAAAATTTCATTTGAAATTGCAATAGGCTTTATTAACCTTTGGAAGGTCTCGAAACCTTTCAAAGGTTGATGCCAGCGATTATTTTTTGCATATTCAATCGAATGATTACTTGATCAGTATCATTTTCTTAACTTGAGTGAACTGCCCGGCCTGAAGCTTGTAGAAGTACAGTCCGCTCGCCAAATCCTTCCCATCGAACGTGACCACGTGTTTCCCGCGGTTTAGCTCTTGGTCTACCAGGGTCGCGACTTCCCGGCCCAGAACGTTGAAGACCTTGATGGTCACGTGCTCGCGTTGGGGCAGGGAGAAGCGAATGGTCGTGGACGGATTGAACGGGTTGGGATAGTTCTGGGTGAGTTCGAAGGAAATCGGCACTGCAGATTCTGGTACAGAGGTCGCGAAGTCTTCCTCCACCAGGACCGGCGTACCACTCAACTGAAGTTGGGCGGAGCCATCCGCTACGGCGACCGTTTGGGTGTCGAAGGTCGCGGTCTCACCATCTTCCGAAATTGAAGCCGGCACCACCGTGGTCACCTGGAGCTGTGGGGCGTTGAGATTGGTCCACGTGAAAGTCTGGTTGTCCGGGCTCCAGGCTACCCAGCGCCGGGTTCCGTCCGGCCAGTCGAACTGCACCACCCAGACGCCGTTGCCACCCCGGGTAT
>CAZMEG010000072.1:0-1433 GCA_964565205.1 uncultured Cytophagia bacterium | reverse complement strand
TTTTCTTCCCCGAAGCGGACAGAATGCCGAATTCGCGCCAGTTACTGTTCCCGCCGCTGCTCCACATGCTGTGCCAGAAATACACTTGCACGCCTTTTGCGAACAACACCACGGGCCGGCGCCAGACATCCGCGGCCTGTTCCTCAATGGAACTGTAAGGGGGCGTAATGCTGGTGGAAGGGTCGGAGGAAACGCTCGATTCGGTACACCAGATGGGAATGGATTCGAGACCGAATTCCGACAGCAGCGCTTTGAGCGAATCGTAGTGCGCCGGCAACGTCCACCAGGAATTGTAATCGTGGTAACTGAGGATGTCAAACGAGCCGACTCCACCGGCCGCAAGGAACTGGCGCAACTGCTCGCGGGGCCGCTGCATGGGCAACCCGTAGGTTCCGGGTAAACCCGGATACACCACGCGAGCTTCCGGGTCGGCCTCTTTAATCCAGCGATAATTTAAACGCATGAATCCCGCAAAATTGGGAGCAGACAGCCCACGTGGCGCTTCCAAAGTCACTTCATTGCCAATCTCCCAGTATTTCACGGTTGATTTGTAGCGACCGACCACGGTCTGTACGTAGTCCTTGGAATCGCTGCTGTCGCGGGCGTCCTGCCAGCCACACCCCGCTCCGCTACACCCCCGCCAGGGCACCTGAAACCCCAGCGTGTCGAGCTCACCGAACGTACTGTAAAGCGTCGGGAAGGCGAGAATGTTGTACGGATTGTTGATGCTGGAATCGGGATAAACAAAGTTCCACGCGTCGTTGCTGGGCTCCACATTCTTCCAGTACAGGTCGGCAAAAATGAGGTAGCGCATGGCTCGCGCACCGGACTGATTCAACAGGCTGAGGTAGGCCGACAGCGGTGCGGTTTCCAGACCCTGGAAGGGGAAATTGATGCCTAACCGCACCGGCGGTGGCTCGCTTTCCACAAAATTGTTCTGCCGTTCAAAAATGCGCAGCGTGCCATCGCCGTAGCCGGCGGCCAGGTACCGGCCGTCATCCGAGATGGCAACCGTAATGACACCTCGTTGTGGGTGCTCATAGGGATATTGAGAAGAAACCTCACCGGTGTCGCGCTTATCGGGGAAGCGGGTTTGCCAGAGCTGCGTGCCGTTGCGATCGTAAAGGACGAGATAGCCGTCTCTACCGGTCTCCCCTACGACGCCGACGAGAATGAGAGAGCCATCCGGGGTGACGTCGAGGGCATTGTGTCCCTGGGAAGTGCCGGGCAGTCGGCGTTGCCACAGCAGGTTGCCGGAACGGTCGTAGGCCTGCACCCAGCCGCCCACGGTGCCGAGGACGATGAGGCTGCCGTCCGCAGACATGTTGTTGGCGCCGGCGGTAACGGCATTGGCGGCCACCCGGCGCCGCCAGCGCAGGTTACCGTTGGCATCGAAGCTGAACAATTCGCGGCTCTTACCGGCCATGTAGGTG
>CAZMEG010000071.1:0-10883 GCA_964565205.1 uncultured Cytophagia bacterium | reverse complement strand
TCCCATACCGGCTACTGAAAAGGCGCTCAAAAAGGCTGGTATGAGCATCGATGATATCGACGTCATTGAGTTAAACGAAGCCTTCGCCGCCCAGTCTCTTTATGTGATTCGAAAAGCCGGTTGGCCCATGGAAAAGATTAACCTTAATGGCGGCGCCATCGCTCTTGGACATCCGCTGGGTTGTTCAGGTGCCCGAATTCTAACTACTTTGATTAATGTCATGGAACAAAAGAAAGCCAAATATGGTCTGGCTACCATGTGTATTGGCGGTGGTCAGGGCATTGCAACGATTCTGGAAAGACTTTAGGAGGAAGTCATGGCAGGAAAAATCGAAAAAGTAGCTGTTTTAGGAGCTGGAGTCATGGGAGCGCAACTGGCAGCGCATCTCTCCAACGCTGGAATCCCATCGTACTTGTTTGATATTTCACAGGAATTGGCAGAAAAGGGCATAAAAGCTGCACTGGAAATTAAACCTCCGGCTTTTTACAATCCCAGAACTGCTTCCTTGATTACCCCCTGTAATTATGATGATCATATCGAAAAAATCAAAGAAGTTGATTGGGTTCTGGAGGCTGTGGTTGAACGATTAGACATTAAACAAAATTTGTTCAAGCGTATCCACCCTTATTTGAAGGACTCCGCCGTAGTGTCTTCCAACACATCGGGTCTTTCTATTGCCCGCATGATGGAGGGAATACCTGAGGATTTTCAGCAAAAATTTCTGGTTACACATTTTTTTAATCCACCCCGTTACATGCGCCTCCTGGAAATTGTAGCCGGTCAAAAAACCCAAAAAGAATTTGTTGATCTGTTGGCAGACTTTTGTGAAAACATTTTGGGTAAAGGTGTGGTTTTTGCTAAGGATACGCCCAATTTCATTGCCAATCGAATTGGTACCTTTGGCATGATGCTCTCTTTGAAACTAACCCACGAAATGAATCTGACTGTGGAAGAAGTGGATAAGATTACAGGGACGATTATTGGAAGACCGAAAAGTGCTACTTACCGTACCGCTGATATTGTTGGTCTGGATACCCTGGTACATGTGGCCCGCAATACCTACGAATTTTGTGAAAATGATGAATCACGGGAGATTTTCAAAGTACCTGAATTTTTACAAAAAATGGTTGAAAAGGGACTTCTCGGTCAAAAAAGCAGACAGGGTTTTTATAAAAAGACCAACGGAGAGATTCTTTCCATCGATTTCAAAACTCTCGAATATAAACCTCAAAAAGATGTACGATTTGATGGGTATCGTGTGGCTAAAAGCTACACCAGAACTACCGAACGAATCCGTGCCCTGGTTTATTGTGACGATGTAGCCGGAAAATTTGTCTGGGAATTGCTGGCCGGCACCCTGATTTACACCGCCAATCGAATTCCGGAAATTGCTGATGACATCGTCAGCATCGATAATGCTATGAAATGGGGCTTTGCCTGGGAATTAGGACCCTTTGAAATCTGGGATGCCATAGGTCTGGAAAAATCTTTAAAACGCATGGAAAAAGAAGGGAAAGAAGTTCCTGCCTGGATTAAAAAAATGGTAGATAGCGGTAAAAACCGCTTCTACAAAATTGAGGAAGGCGAGTGGCTGTTTTTTGATGTCAAAAGGAACGATTACAAATCCATGCAATTTAAACCGCAGGAAATCGTTTTGCGACTGGAAAAAAATCGGGACCGTGTGGTCAAAAAGAACTGGTGTGCCAGCATTATTGACATTGGCGATGGGGTGGCCTGCCTTGAATTTCACAGCATTTTACAGCCCACCATGAACCCCATCGATGGCTCTATTCTGGATATGATGCAGGAAGCCCTGGAGGTTGTACCACGCAAGAATTTCACAGGTCTGGTGATAGGTCATCAGGGCCAAAATTTTTCTGCTGGTGCCAATCTGGCCCTGATTTTACATTTATGCGAAACCAGGCAATGGCAGCGAATTGAGCAGATCAGTAAAACTTTTCAGGATATTAACCAGAAACTCAGGTATTCTGCTTTTCCTGTAGTTTCAGCACCATTTCATCTTTGTCTGGGTGGTGGCTATGAAGCCGCCGCTGCGGCCAATCGGATCGTTGCCCTGGCTGAACTTTACTGCGGACTGGTAGAAGCCGGGGTAGGTCTTATCCCGGGCGCTGGTGGCAATTTACGTGTGCTCTTAAACCATATCGATGCCATGGCCAAAGCTCGACCAGGACCATTTCCTCCCGTGCAAAGAGCTTTTGAAACTATCGGGTATGCAAAAATCTCTTCATCAGCCAAAGAAGCGATTAAATTAGGATACCTGACTCGGGACGATAAGATTGTTTTAAATCCGGCTCATTTAATTTATGAAGCCAAGCAGACGGTTTTAGCTTTGAGTAATAATTTTACACCTCCCCAACCAAGAGACGACATTATTCTTCCTGGTGAAGGTGGTCGCCTGGCCATTGAATCCATGCTGGCGGACCTGGTGAAGGCAGGTAAGATTTCACAATATGATAAATTCATTGGCAGCAAACTGGCCTATGTTCTAACAGGCGGTGAAAAAGCCTCGCCCACAAACCCGGTTGATGAACAATATATTTTGGATCTGGAAAGGGAAGCTTTTGTTAGCCTCTGCAGTGAAAAAAAGTCCCAGGAACGCATGAAGTACATGCTGGAGCATGGTAAACCGTTAAGGAATTAGATTTACATGAGAATCCCCCTTGCGGTCATGCTGGAGCAATCCAATTAAACCAAAAATGCAGTTAATTGAAGATAAAGTTTTTTATTGTAATTTTAATTTAAATTATTAAATTATTGCGTCAAAATTTAATAAAACTTACATATAAATTCATTGAAAATTGCCCAATAAAGAAATAAACATACTATTTATCGCAGATATAATAGGTAGACCTGGATTAGAAATCTCCACAAAATTAATTCCAGGTTTGCGTGACAAATACAATATTGATTTATGTATCGCCAACGGGGAGAATGGTTGCGAGGGGAAAGGGCTTACCAGCAAAATAGCTCGCACCTATTTTAATATTGGGATCGACATTATCACCAGTGGAAACCATATCTGGGATAATTATGATATTTACGACTCCCTGAATAATGACCATCGTATTTTGCGACCACTTAATTATCCGCATGGGAATCATGGGAAAGGCTCCGTGGTAATTGATCTGGCGAATGGTTTGAAGGTAGGGGTGATGAACCTGCAAGGACGAACTTTTATGTTTAATATTGACTGTCCCTTTCGGCGTGGGTTAGACGAAGTGCGAAGAATTAAGAAATTCACGAATATAATCATTGTCGACTTTCATGCCGAAGCTACTGCCGAGAAGATGGCTATGGGCTGGTGGCTGGATGGCAAAGTCAGTGCAGTGATTGGTACCCACACCCATGTTCCTACTGCCGATGAACGTATTCTACCGGAAGGTACGGCTTATATTACAGATGTGGGCATGACCGGTCCATTTGATTCTGTCATCGGATTAAAAAAGGAGCTGGCTATTCGACGATTCTTACATCAGACTCCGGTTCGTTATAAACCGGCTGAAAATAACATACACCTTTGCGGGGCTGTCATAACCATCGATAGTAGCTCGGGCAAAGCAAAGCATATTGAGAGGCTGTTTTTACCATAATGAGTGCACAAATTATTGATGGAAAAGAAATAGCTGAACAAATCAAACACGAAGTTCAATCCGAGGTGCTGCATCTTAAACAAAGAGGTTGTACACCCCATTTGTCTGTTGTATTGGTAGGAGAAAATCCTGCATCAGAAATTTATGTTAAAATGAAGACTCGTACCTGCCATGAATTGGGCATTGAATCGCCTACATTAAAATTTCCTTCGGATATCTCACAACGGAAACTTTTATCGGTGATTCACAAGTTAAATGAAGACGGAAATGTACACGGTATTCTGGTACAATTACCATTACCGGATCACATAGATGAAAATAATATAATCCAGGCCATAGCACCGGAAAAAGATGTGGATGGGTTCCATCCAATTAATCGAGGAAAATTGATGGTGGGGGAAGATACGTTTATTCCATGTACACCGGCAGGGATTCAACAATTACTGGTACGGAGTGGTTATGATCCCGCTGGCAGGCATGTGGTAATTGTGGGTCGAAGCAAAATCGTCGGGCTCCCGCTTGCCATTCTGCTGATGCAAAAAAAATCTGGTGCCAATGCAACGGTAACGGTCTGTCATACGGGTACTGAAAATCTCGACGAATACACCAGACAGGCAGATATCCTGGTGGCAGCCATGGGACGCCCACAGGTCATTAAAGGAGATATGATCAAACCGGGCACGGTCGTAATCGATGTGGGGGTTAATAGAGTTGAGGACTCAAGCTCAGAAAAAGGTTATCGAATTGTCGGAGATGTGAATTTTGACGAGGTGCGGAAAAAAGCTGCTGCTATCACCCCTGTGCCTGGTGGTGTAGGCCCCATGACGATTGCCATGTTAATGTACAATACGGTTAAAGCTGCAAAACAAATATGCGCCAGTAGCTCAACTGGATAGAGCGTCGGCCTCCGGAGCCGAAGGCTGGGGGTTCAAGTCCCTCCTGGCGCACTGTTTAAATCTACGCAAGATATCCACTTGACAATCTTTACCTGAATATTTATATTGAGAACCAAATGCCACGTGGAAGAATTAAATGGTTTAATGAAATCAAAGGATATGGATACATTGAACAGGAAAGTGGGGAAGAAGATGTGTTTTTTCATTTTTCTGTAATTGATATGGAAGGGTATAAAATCTTGCCTGTGGGAACCGAGGTAGAATTCGAATATATTTCTGGAGAAAAAGGCCCCCTGGCAACCAGGGTTACAAAAATTGAATGAATTAGTTATTAATTTCATGAACAATTAAAATCCAAACATCGAGGCACACAGTGAAATTTGAAAAAAAGGATATAGAAAAAATTGCTAAGGTTTTGGGTGTCAAACCAAAACTCATGGGCAATAATTATCGATTTATTTTAGAAAATAAAGAAGATGGACGCAAACTATCTCTTGAAATCTATCCCGATATTCCTATTGGTGATAAAAAAGGGAATTTGATCAGTGTGTACACAATGAATGCTCATCTACAGCTTCATTTCTGTCAGGGGTATGTAGTTAGTAAGATGCTTGGAGAAGTTACTTTTTTTGGATCGCACCAGGGGCGCTTGTCGGGTCTGATCATTGAAAAAGAAGCTGGTTGCTCACTTTATGCCAATGTGGATGAGAGTTTGCTTTCCGGGGATTTCACCAAATTGGGCCCTGAAGTTATGCTTTCTGGAATAGCCCTTTCGCTCACAGAAGGTAACTTACATCCATAGTCTTCATGTCGAATGAATCAATATTTAATTGAATTTTTGAATTACCTCCGCATTCAAAAAAATGCTTCCTCTAACACGGTCGTGTCCTACCAGAATGATTTGAAACGATATATTGATTTCCTGCAAAATCAAGGAATTGAACAAATTCAAGAGGTTAAGCCTCGTCATATTTTACAACTTATTAATCATCTCAATGAACTGGGATTTGCTCCAACCAGTAACGCCCGGAATCTTTCGGCCATCAGAATGTTTCATCGCTATTTAAATGGTGAGGGGTATGTTGACTGCGACCCGACCCTCAACATTAGCTTCCCGAAAATTGCCCGAAAATTGCCCTCTGTTTTAGATCAACATGAAATTGAAAGGATCCTGGAACAGCCCAGACCGGTAGATGGGCGAGGCATAAGAGATAAAGCAATGCTGGAATTTCTCTATGCCACCGGTACCCGTGTTTCGGAATTAATCTCGGTGAAACTCTCTGATTTATTTCTACAGGATGGTTTTGTGCGTATAGAAGGAAAAGGCTCAAAAGAAAGAATTGTTCCTATCGGTGAACAGGCTATTTTCTTTACAACTGAATATTTAAATAAAGTCAGACCAAGAATTGCAAAACCCGGTTTAAGCAAAAATTACGTGTTTCTCAATTTACGAGGAAAGCCCTTAAGCAGGATGGGTTTCTGGAAGATTTTGCGACATTATGTGGTGCAGGCAGGTTTGAAAAAGAAAGTTACACCACACACTTTTCGGCATTCTTTTGCCACACATTTAATTGAGGGAGGTGCCGATTTACGAGCCGTGCAGGAAATGCTGGGACACGTAGATATCTCTACCACACAAATTTACACCCATCTGGATCGGTCCTATTTAAAAGAAGTTCATAGAACTTTTCAAAAAAAAAAAAAATATGCAAATAAATTCGAGGCTTAATATGTCCGAAAAAGAAAGGGAAGAAAGAAAACGGTCATTTAAAACCGATTCCGGTATCGAAGTTAAACGGATTTACAGCTCTTCGGATATTCCAGATATTGAAAAAACACTCACAGATGCCGGAGAATATCCTTTTACCAGGGGTATTTATCCCACCATGTACCGCGGGCGATTGTGGACCATGCGGCAATATGGGGGGTATGGCACAGCCCGGGAAACCAATCAACGTTTTCGGTACCTGCTCACCCAGGGGCAAACCGGGCTTTCTGTCGCTTTTGATCTGCCCACTCAAATGGGTTACGATTCCGATCATCCATTAGCAGAAGGTGAAGTAGGGAAAGCAGGTGTGGCCATCGACAGCCTTGAAGATATGGAAATATTGTTCGATGGCATCAAGCTTGAAGAGATCACCACCTCCATGACCATCAATGCTACTGCTCCGATTCTTCTCGCCATGTACATTGCTCTGGCAAAAAAACAGGGAGCGGACCTTAAAAAGCTGGGCGGTACGGTTCAGAATGATATTTTAAAAGAGTATATTGCCCGCTCTACCTATATTTTCCCACCCGAACCTTCCATGCGACTGGTTACCGATATTTTTGAATTTTGCAATAAATATTTACCCAGATGGAATACGATCTCTATCAGTGGGTATCACATCCGTGAGGCCGGTTCCAATGCTGTGCAGGAGCTGGCCTTTACATTTGCCAATGCCATTGAATATGTGAAGGCAGCTACACAGCGAGGGTTGAATGTAGATGATTTCGGCGCTCGGCTCTCATTTTTCTTTGCCTGTCACAATAATTTCTTTGAAGAAATTGCCAAATTCAGGTCAGCACGCAGGATTTGGGCAAAGATCATGAAAGAACGATTCAAAGCTACCAATCCTAAAGCCATGATGTTACGATTTCACACACAAACTGCGGGCTCAACTCTGACAGCTCAGCAACCGGATAACAATGTAATCCGCGTAACTTTACAGGCTCTGGCGGCTGTTCTCGGAGGAACGCAATCTCTCCACACCAATGCCAAAGATGAAGCTTTAGCCCTGCCCACCGCCGAGGCAGCGAAGCTCGCTTTGCGTACCCAGCAGATCATAGCCTATGAGTCTGGCGTAGTTGATACGGTCGATCCATTAGGTGGCTCCTATTTTGTTGAATATTTAACAAACGAAATTGAGAAAAGGGTGGAGGACTATCTTAATAAAATCGAAGCCATAGGTGGTTCTGTTGCAGCAATTAAAAATCGATATTTTCAGACGGAACTCGCCCGTAGTGCTTATGAATACCAGAATGCCATAGAAAAAAAAGAAAAAATTATCGTGGGGGTCAATGAATTTGTTGAACAGGAACAAAAGCAAGAAAAAATACTCAAGGTTGATCCCAGAGTTCAAAAAGAACAAAGTAAACGTCTGAAAGATTTGCGTCAAAAACGAAATAATCAACTGGTTAAGACAAAACTCCAGGCATTAAAGGAGGCCACACAGACCTCACAAAATTTGATTCCTTTCATTCTGGAATGTGTGGAATGTTACACTACATTAGGTGAAATTTCAGATACCTTGCGAGAGGTTTTTGGCACTTATAAAGAAAATTAAGTAAGAATTGAAAATATTATGAATCAATTAACTCCTGAAATAATTCAGAAAAAACTCAAAACTGGATTGCTGGGGAGAAATATCTATTGTTTTAACCAGATTACCTCTACAAATGATTTTGCCAAAAAATTGTTAGAACAGAATGCACCCGAAGGCACCCTAATAATTGCGGAATATCAAACTCAGGGACGAGGTCGGTTGGGTAGAAGCTGGCTTGCTCCACCTGGTAAGGCTCTGTTGTTTTCTCTCATTCTAAAACCAGAAACCCCGATGAAAAAGATCGGTTTAGTTTCACTTCTCGCATCTATTGCTGTGGCCGAGGCTATGGAATCACTGGTAAATGTTAAACCTGCTTTAAAATGGCCCAACGATATATTATTGAATAATAAAAAAATATGTGGTATTTTACTCGAAACCGTTACAAATAATTTTTCCGATTTGTGCTCCTTTATAATTTTGGGAGTAGGAATAAATCTTACACAACAAGTAGAAGATTTCCCGAAAGACATAAAAGCCACCGCTACTTCACTTTTAATTGAAACAGGCCAAAAAATAGATCGATTGAATTTACTGTCTACTATTCTCTCAATTCTCGAAGATAAATATTTACGATTTAAAAATGGCGAGGATACATTTATTGGACAGGAATGGTTGCAGTATTGTCCTTTTGTTAATCAATCTATCTACATTAAAATGAATCACGATGAATTAAGAGGCATTTTTGCTGGATTAGATCAAAATGGGAGTTTGTTGTTAAAAGATGCGGCCAACAATATTCGAAAAATTTCATACGGTGAAATCATAAAATGTGAGAAGCAACCATGGTAATGGTGATTGATGTTGGTAACACACATGTTACGATTGGAATTTATGAAAAGGACCAATTGAAAGCTCACTGGCGTCTTTCCAGCGGTATCACTCGCACCGAAGATGAATGCGCCATTTTAATAAAGATGTTGTGTCATCATGTGAATATTTCATTGGAACAGATAAAGGGATGTGCCATATCATCTGTAGTACCCGATCTGACCCCTGTTTATGTTGCCATGTCAAAGAAATCTCTCGGAACAAACCCTGTTATTGTGAATGCCTCACTGGATTTAGGATTGAAGATTTTGTACCATGATCCACAATCGGTGGGAGCGGACCGACTTTGTAATGCAGTCGCCGGTTTTAAAAAATATGGTGGTCCTCTGATAATCGTAGATTTGGGTACAGCCACAACTTTTGATATTGTTTCAGAAAATGCTGAATATTTAGGTGGAATTATTGCGCCAGGAGTCGAAACTTCTTCTCTGGTACTGCATACCTTTGCAGCCAGATTACCAAAAGTGGAGTTACGTTTTCCTGAAAGCTTAATAGGTCGCACTACAGAGTCGAGCATGCAGGCTGGAATTATGTATGGGACCGTTGAGATGATTGATGGTCTACTACGACGCTTACAATCCGAATTAAATAACAAAGCTCGGGTAATTGCCACAGGAGGCATCGCTGAGCTCATCTGTGACAAGCTTCAATCAAAATTTTTTTACGAGCCATATTTAACTTTGGATGGCTTAAATTTAATCTATCACAAACTAAATGACGGAACTGATTTCACTTAAACATAAAGGCTATCCAGTAATGGATTGTTGGATTAATGGAATAAATATTAAAAATTTTATGATTATTCCAGAATAAACTAATTGTGGCTATTTTTCGTCCATCCGAATTATAATTGTTCAAATTAGCCCGCAGCACGATTCCCTTTAATATTAAATAATCCTTTTAAAAATAATAAGTTAATACTGATTAAAGAAAAGGCACATCAATTGCATATAACGAAATGGCTTAATATGTTTATGGATGGTGCAATAGGGTTTAGGATCAGAAATTTTCGGAGAATCTATGGTAGAGATAAAGCATAAAATTTTAGTTGTAGATGATGAACCGATGATCTGTGATACATTATTCGATGTATTAAACAAAAAAGGGTATCGAGTTACGGTTGCGAAAACAGGTAAAGAAGCCTTAGCCGCCATAGAAAAAATTAATTTTGATTTAATCATCACCGACATTTTCCTGCCAGATATTAATGGTATGGAAATCTTAAAAAAGGTAAAGCAGATAGATTCGAATATTGGTGTAATCATGATTACGGCCCATGGTTCGATAAAAAACGCTGTTGAAGCCATACGCATGGGCGCCAACGATTATCTGACCAAAGGTTTTACCCTGGATGAAATCGAATTGACCGTGGATAAATTTTTCAGATATCAAAGATTGTTAAAAGAAAATCAACTGTTGCGTTCAGAACTGGACAGCCGATACGGTAAAGAAAATATCATCGGGAAAAGTCCCAGGATTCAGAAAATCTTTGAAACCATTGATATGGTGGCCCCAACAAGAGCCACCGTGTTAATCCAGGGAGCAAGTGGAACCGGAAAAGAACTGGTAGCCAGGGCAATTCATCAATGCAGTCCACGTAGAGATATGCCTTTTATCAAGATCAACTGTGCTGCCATACCTGAAGGTTTAATCGAAAGTGAGCTATTCGGCCATGAAAAAGGAGCATTTACCGGGGCCATCCGTCGTACGAAAGGACGCTTTGAACTTGCTGATGGAGGGACCCTTCTACTTGATGAAATTAGTGAAATGAAATTGAATCTCCAGGCTAAATTATTAAGGGTGTTACAGGAGAAAGAATTTGAAAAAGTTGGAAGTCCGGAAACCGTCCAGGTAGATGTTAGAATTATTGCTACAACCAATAAAGATTTAAAAGAAGAAATAAAGAAAGGCAACTTCCGGGAAGATTTATTTTATCGTCTCAACGTGGTCCCGATAACTTTGCCCTCGTTGAAAGAACGTAAAGAAGATATTCCTTTGTTAGTTGAGCACTTTATTGCCAAGTTTTCCAAAGAAAATCATCGAGAAATTAAAGGCATTGATGATGAAGCCTTAAATTTACTGATGCGATACGATTGGCCTGGTAATGTGCGAGAATTAGAAAATATGATAGAGCGAGCCATTGTATTGTGTCAAGATCCAATTATCACTCCTAAGTACTTATA